>JANNGQ010000319.1:0-1581 GCA_031403975.1 Planctomycetota bacterium | reverse complement strand
CCCATAACGCCTTGCCCGATCCTTTGATCCACTTGCGATGCACATTCGTCGGACCGAACCAGTAGCAGAATGGTCGATCCGCCGGCCGCTCGGAGAGAAACGCGTTGAAGTTGCCGAGTACTTCGTCGTAAAGCAATTGCCCTGCGGCTTCAGTGGACAGGCCCTCCGCAACCATTCGGCTGACGTTCTGAGAAAACTGGTTGAACCGGCCACCGGCCTTCTCGTAAGCGAATTTGCCGGCGCCATAGGGCGCATCGACCGGCGTGCCGGGACTCCAGACTTTGTATGTCTCACCGATGTGATAGCCCGATTCACTCAGCAGCAGCGGGAACGACGACTGCGTCCCGTCCCACACCGCGCCCCTCAGAATGGCACCACGTCCGGTGCGCCAGAAATGCTGTCCGGACAGAAGTGCGCTGCGACACGGCGTACAGCTCGGCGCGGAAACAAATGCTCGTCGGAACAGCACGCCTTCCGCAGCGATACGGTCAAAGTTCGGAGTCCGCACAGCGTCGTTGATGGTGCCGGGGCCATCGAGCTTCGCGTACGTGCTGGCATATCGACCCCAGTCGTCGGCAAAAGCAAACAGAATATTCGGACGCTTCGGTTCCGTGGCCATGAGCGAAACAGAACCGGAAAGGCATATCAACAAAGCCGACAGAACTCGTTTCATCGAACGGCACTCCTGGAGAAGTCCGGCTTTTTGAAAAAGCCGGGCTTCTGAATCCGTGGTATCCGGCAGCGAATTGTTGTGCAACGACTTAGGCGCTGCAGTGTACCAGGCTCCGGTCCGTTGTTCTTCCGACAGCACGAAAAGGCGAAAGAGAGATCTCAAAGTGACATTGAATCCGGGAGCGTCTCTGCGAAGGCGATCGCGATTCTGTCACGAACATGAACACCTGCTTTCGTCAGCGGCAAGGCGCTAGCCGCCGGTGCTATCACACTGCGGCAGATACGAGTTTCGATCAAGGTGATTGCCATTGGGAGGTAGCGTCCACAGGAGAAAAGGGGACGCAGCTCATTGATTTGGGTTTGTTCTTAGTAACAGTTTAGTCCCGTGGGCATTGAGTCCATCCGGAATCTGGTCGGGGCACGAAGGATGCCGGGGCATTGCGACTGGGCAGATTTGTTCCTGCGGCGAGATGTTTATTAAGTGCTTTGCGGCCTCTGATCCGCGCAGCGGCGAACCGGGACGAAGCGGGATCGCATAGATGTTCAACGGACGCAGGGATCGCGAGATCGTGCCGGTCCAGTCCTGCGCGGAGCGCTGGGCAACGCGAATGAAGCGACGAAGGACGGACACTCGCTGTTCACCGACAGTCAGCAATGCAGTGGCCGGTCGCTGGCGTCAGCTGCCGTCGTAGAGTTGCCGCAGCACATGGCCTGGCGGTCGGGTGCAGAGTCGGTAGTAGATGTCGCTGGGACGGTGACTGCGCCGTTTCGCCGGTTCCGCGACGGTCATCAGCGCCGCCATGCGTCTTGCGCCCGCTTCGCTGCGATGGCCAAATGTGATCTTGCGAAGTACGACCAGTGGTCGCAATGCCCGTTCGGCAAGATTGTTCGTGGGCGGCACACGGCAGT
>JANNGQ010000318.1:0-2999 GCA_031403975.1 Planctomycetota bacterium | reverse complement strand
TGCAGGCGGAGGCGGCGCTGTCAGAAACCTCACTTCCAGCAGCTGCCCATGAGACCGGACTCGCCGATCCCCTGCAGAAAGCGGAGGCCGAGTTTATTGCCGCGGCTGAAAAAGCCCGTTCCGAGGGCAAGCCCGGAGCTCTGTCCGGGCAACAGTCTCTGATCTTTGACGCGACAACCGGGCGGCGAACAATTCACCGCCGACTGAACGAATTGACGGAGCTGCCGGATCGGACAATTGTCAGTTTCCGGCTGCAGATTCTGAAGGACACACATTTCAATTTTCAGCTGGCTCGTGACCTGATTCAGGGACTGACGGCCGCGTACGTCGGCTTCGAAGGCGGCCGTGTGATGTCGTATCAGCCAGGCTCCTTTACGGAATTTGAAGCCGGTCGATACGAACCGACCGTTGAATTGAGCCGGTTGGATGTTTCGCTCGAGTTGCGTACGACGGAAGACCGGTGCCTGCTGACTGTGGTCTCGGTGGCCGATGGCCGCAGACTTGTCGACGCCGTCCCGATCGCGCTGAACGGCTGGAATCCTGTCGGTGATCCGACCAGGGGAATCCTGTTCGACGCGCGCAGCGGCAGCGTAGCGGTCGTGGATGATGTTCAGCTGGGAATGCCGCCGTTATTTCATTGCGACTTCGAACCGCCGCTCTTTGCCGGCAGCGAAGACGTGACGGGAGTCGGTGGATGGGAATTGTCCAACTCTTCGACCGCCCCGGCCACGTCGATTGTGTCGGCCATCGCACTCAACGAATCGCTGCGTGAAGCGGCCACGGCCGTCCGGAAAGTTCGACGCACGGCGGATCTGACCGGGAAGAGGCGAACAGCGGCCCAATCCCGACTTGCCGCAGTTCGGGCGGATTCGGATGCACTGAATGCAAGAATTGCCGCAGACCGCGCAAAAGCAGGACTCACGCCGGTGAATGACCTTGAGGCGCTGTCACAATCCGCGAGTACACTCGAACGGCAGGCTTCGATGAAACGAGCGGAGGCCGACGAACTTGCAGCGTCAGTGGCTCAGACACAAGCAGAATTGAGACCGGACACGGATCCCGAGCGGGCTGCGGTTGTCGAAACGGCGACTCAACAGCTGGCCGCTGCACGGACTGCGAAGGCAGCAGCAGCGGTCGCGTTGACGGATTCATCAAAGGACGCCACGTATACACCGCTCGGCCCGGCCTATCCCGCGACGAGCACCGGTCGGCGGCGCGCGCTCGCATTGTGGATCACCAGTGATCGCAATCCGCTCGCCGCCCGAGTCGCAGTGAACCACATCTGGGCGCGGCATTTTCACTCACCATTTGTCGGAACTGTGTTTGACCTGGGACGCAATGGAGCAGCGCCGACGCATCCGGAACTTCTGGACTGGCTGGCCTGTGAGCTTCGTGACAATCATTGGAGCATGAAACATCTGCACCGGCTGATCGTGACCAGCGCTGCGTATCGACGATCGTCAATCGGATCTTCGGGCAGCGACCCGGACAATCGCTGGCTGTGGCGGATGAACGCGGGCCGCATGGAAGCGGAAGTCGTGCGTGACAGCCTTCTGCACGTCGGCGGAAAACTGGATCTGACTCAGGGAGGCCAGGAACTGGAAAACAGCGAAGCCCTGACAACCTGGCGCCGGACCATTTACTATTCCTGCCAACCCGAAGGGGACGGCCGCAGTGTGTTCGGGGCAACATTCGACGCCGCGGACTCGCAGGAGTGTTATCGACGGACGAAGAGCATTATTCCGCAGCAGGCTCTGGCACTGACCAATTCCGATCTGATCCATACACTTTCCAATGAGATTGTGGCGGGCTGGCGGAAAAATGGAGATGTGGTTCGGGAGCCGGAGAGCGGAGTCGCCGGAAGCGAGCGCATATTCGACGAAGATAGTCTTACGTTCGTTGCAGCAATGTTTGAGCGGATTCTGTCACGGTTGCCGACGGAGGCTGAAACGGAGACCTGCATGACTTTTCTTGCAGTGCAGTCCGCACTGATTGCCGCCGCCGATCATCCGGACGATGCCTCGGTCAGCGCCCGCGAAGGATTGGTGCGTGTCCTGTTGAACCACAATGACTTCCTGAGTATCAGGTGAATCGTTTCCGGACAAATCTCAATGCACTCATACCGCACATCGCGCCGCCCGTTTCTGGCCGACCTCGGGCTCGGATTCACAGGGCTTGCGCTTGGATCGATGCTCGCGGACGAAAACATCGTTCGTGGTGACGCCAGTCCAAAGATTCCGCCGGACGGGAAGCCGCAGTTTGCTCCCAAAGCGAAATCGGTCATCTGGCTGTTTCTTTCCGGAGGCTACAGTCACGTCGAGACTTTTGACCCGAAGCCGGCGCTGAATAAGTATGCCGGCCTGACATACGACAAAACACCGTTTGAGAATCCCGCGAACTCCCCGGTGCACAAGAAGCGATTTCGCTCCGTTCCGGCGGAAGAAGTCAACGTCCGTGATGTCTATCCGATTATCTATCCGATGCAGGTCGGCTGGAAGAATCACGGACAGAGCGGTATCGAGATTACAGACTGGTGGCCTCGCCTTGCCTCCTGCGCAGACGACCTGTGTTTCGTGCGCGACGTGTGGACGACGGACAACGATCATGCCGCAGAAAACCAGATGCACACCGGACGGCACCGGCTGGATGAGCCGCAGCCGAGCGTCGGAGCTTGGGCACATTATGGTCTCGGTTCGCTGAATGAAAACCTGCCTCGGTTTGTGGTGCTGGGCGGGCCCACGAACACCACAACACGCCAGTCGATTGATTCGCAGTACCTCGGCCCGACTCATTCCGGAGTTCCGCTGGCACTGGATCCGAAAAATCCCCTTCCGTTCGGTCAGCGGAACGCCCGGCAGTCGGAGCGGGAGCAGCGGCTGGAGTACGAACTGATCCGAAATCTGAACGAATTGTCCGGCGCGGAGTATCCGCAGGATGCTGATCTGAGAGCTCGGATCAGAGCGTACGAGCTGGCCTTCCGTATGCAGTCATCAGTCCCG
>JANNGQ010000317.1:0-9287 GCA_031403975.1 Planctomycetota bacterium | reverse complement strand
GACAAACTTCCGAACCGCCCCGGCCGAAGTTACCCTCGCAGAGCTCATCCCCGTCGCCCCAAATCGACAAAATTCATGAAACAACAAGCCAGGCAAAACGAAAACCCACCTCCGGAAAAGCCAAAGTGAGTGCCATTGGGCCAGCGCCGTGCCGCTGGCTGTCAATGCGCAACGAGAGTTCCGACCGCAGGCCTCAGGGTCATTGCAGCGCTTCGCTTCTGCCGGTCAGATTCTGCTCTTTCTCAAAAATCGCGATCCGCAGTATGGTTCCCGCCCGGTCTGCGGCAGGAATTGCCGCAGGCAGGTCGGCGGGCTGGATTTCGACTGGTCCGGCACGGTTGGTGCAACAGAGTGATGGATCGGACGCAGATGCCCTCCACGACCGAAAAGTTGCAGCTTTTTCATGACTTCGTTGTAAGAGTGACAAGAATCAACAGGTTCGACCGTCAGAAGAATGGATTCCTCTGAGGTCGGTCAAAGAACATGCTGAGCCTGTTGCGGTTCAGCACGCTTGAGCATGGCTGGCAGAATGTGCCGGCTGGATTTTTCTTCAGGCAGGGAAGCCGACTATGAAGATGATCATGCTGTTGATGATGGCCGCCGAGCCGAGTGCCGCGGCTGCTCCCGATGTACAGCTGCTGGATTTCACGGCAGGTTACTGCCAGCCCTGCCAGCAAATGCTTCCGATCCTGCAGCGAATGGAGCGCGACAAGTTCCCCGTTCGCCGGATTGACATCACCGAAGAACACGAAATGACCAAGCGCTTCGCGGTTGATCTCTTACCTACGCTGGTGTTGCTGGTGGAAGGCAAAGAAGTCAAACGTTTCGTCGGCCTCACCGATGAAGCGGAACTGCGAAACGAAATGATCCGGGCGGCCAGAAAGCTGACCGAGGCCAGAGCGGAAGCGAAACGCGCCGAGGCAGCTGCTCAACGAAAGGCCGAACCCTCTGCCGCCGATGCAGGCAGGGCTGAAAAACGTGTTGCAGATGCTGCACTGTCAGAGCAACCCCGCCGCTCGGTGGGGGACATCTTCAGCGGGTTGTGGGGTCGGAACGCGAGGCCGGCTCCGATTGATGATTCGACGGTGCGCGGACAGAGTCCCGAGGCCGCCGCTCGACTGCTCACCGGGCTGCAGGCTGCCGAGGCCGCGACGGTTCGCGTCCGAGTCGCCGGTCAATCCACTGAAGACGGCAAGATGCTGCAGGACGTCGGCGCGGGCACGATCATCCATAGTGCGCCGGGACAGGCACTGATTCTGACGTGTGCTCACGTGTTTCTGAACATTGCGACGGACAATGCCGTCGTCGACGTGGAAGTCTTCGAAGGCGGCAAAGGAACGCGGTATCCGGCGAAACTCGTCCGGGGCGATCACAATTCAGACCTCGCTATTCTCAAAGTGCAGACTTCGAAGATCCTGCCTGCAGTGCGACTGACTCAGCTTTCACCGAAAACGGCAAAAGGCCAGGCGCTGGTGAGCTTCGGCTGCGACGACGGAGCGGATCCGACTCGGCTGGACACGCAACTGATCGACATCAATCGTTATGACGGGCCGAGCAATCTTGTGTGTTCGAAGGACCCGAAGAGCGGTCGTTCAGGCGGCGGGCTGTTCAACTCAAGCGGAGAACTGATGGGCGTCTGCAGTTGTGCCGATCGAAAACAGTCCGAAGGATTGTACATGGCGCATGAGGCCATTCTCCGATTCGTCAGCCATCTCAAGCTGCAGCCGATCCTGCTGAAGTCTGCGGTCGGCAGCGGTGAAGATGCTGCAGCGACTTTCGCCGAGATGTCGCAGGGCGGATCACAGGCTGTTGAACCCGAATCCGGCCGCCCGAAACCTGTCAACACCCCGTCGCAGGAGATGGCAGAGCGGGACGCTCCGACGTTTGATGAATCTCCGTCGCCCGTGCGGACTGTCTCGGCGGACTCAGCGAATTCCGCGTCGTCTGCCGAAGACACATTGCTGACGGATGCCCCGCCGTTTGTTCCCGGCGGCATGAAGCCGCGGAGGACAATACCGGTCACGGCCGCACTGGCCTCCGGACCCAGGATTACGATTCTGATCGACGACAGGACTCCGGGGTCGGAGAAAAAGGTGATCGTCATTCCCAATGCCAGTCCGTGGATGATGGAACTCATCACGGGAGAATCAGCCGACAGCACTCCCGCAGTCGCAACGACCGCGCTGCGACCGGCGACTGGCGGCAGCACGAAATCGTCGGCAAAGCGGACCACGTCTGACCGGTCACTAACGCAAGTCCCCTGAGCGACAGCCGTGCAGAATCTTGCCTCGACTGCGGTCCGACCGTAAACTTGCGTCATGGACACGCCATCCGCACTCGCCGAGATCCTGCAATCGCATCGTCTGCCGGAGTATGCCTCGATCATTGAGCAGCGTTTGAAGGCCGAACGTGATCGTCGGGATGCGTTCTATACCGGAATGTCCGATGAGTCGAAAATGGAGTTCATCGACGGCGAAGTTGTGCTGCATTCACCGGCCAGAAACTGGCATCTGAATGCCTCAATGCTGTTGAGCCAGTTGCTGCACACATGGGTTTTTCGCCATTCCGGCGGTCTCATTCGGGTTGAAAAAGCCCTGTGCATTTTCGATCGGAATGATTACGAACCGGACATTGTGTACTTCGGACCCGCGAAAGTCGCCCTGATCAGGCGGGACACGCTGAAGTTCCCGGTTCCGGACTTCATTGTCGAGATTCTTTCCGAGAGCACCGAAGGACGTGATCGGGGTGTCAAGATCGATGACTATGCGGCCCACGGTGTGCAGGAATACTGGATCGTTGATCCTGACGAAGAGACGATTGAGCAATACCTGTTGAACGCTTCCGGCACCTACGGACTGAAACTGAAATCCGCGTCCGGCGAGATTGCCAGCACTGTCATTCAGGGCTTCGTGATTCCCATTCGGGCGGTTTTCGACGCGGAAGCCAACTTCGCTGCGCTGACGAAGCTGTTCAGCGGGTAAGTTGATGTCCG
Organism: Planctomycetota bacterium; assembly: GCA_031403975.1. Taxonomy (GTDB): domain Bacteria; phylum Planctomycetota; class Planctomycetia; order Planctomycetales; family Planctomycetaceae; genus SXXK01. The sequence goes on along the minus strand of JANNGQ010000317.1, from coordinate 6,295 downwards.
AATACAAAGGGTAACGGTCTGTCCTGAAGGAGAATCGGAATCATGACAATGGAGGTCGGCGAGTTGACCGCGAATCAGAAGACACCAGCGCCCGCGCGCTGGCGACGGGCGTATGTGGCGACGTCCGTCGTGGTGGCGATGCTGGTGTCTGGCACGGTGGTCCTGCCGTTTGCACTGATCAACACACCGCTGAGAGACCTGGTTCTGGGTTCAGCGCTAAACAACGAAGTGCTGACCGCCACTTCGGAACGGGCCTCCGGTGGTTGGTTTGCGCCGCTGGTGTTCGGCAATGTCCGGATCGCTGATGCGGAAGGTCGTGTTGTCTGCACGATTCGCGAACTGAGATCCTCAAAGGGCCTGCTGAGCTGTTTTACGGATGCCTCGCATGCCGGAATCATCACGTTCGTCGAACCGCGTATAGAGATTCATGTCGGCGAAGACGGGAACTGGCCGGATTGTGGTCAACGGCCTCCGTCGGATGCTCAGCTGAGCTACGCAATTGAGAACGGATCGTTCCTGCTGACCGTGCCGTGGCGTCAGGTTCCGATTGTCGAACTCAATGAGCTGCAGGTCACGGGCAGAATCGGCCCGGATGCAACTGGCCGACGGATGCTGACGGTGGACGCCACTCAGATCCTTGATCACGAGCCGTTATCCGAATCTCATACTCAGCAGAACCTTGCGCTGGTGGCACCAGTGCTGTCTCAGTCGACGCAACTCAGCGGTTCCGCGTCAGTCTGGATCGACGAGCTGCAGATTCCGCTCGACGGAACGAAAGCGGCCGTTTCGTCGATTCCGATCCGCGGGCGAGCAGAGTTTCATTCACTGGAAGCCCGCCTCAAGGAAGACTGGACTCGTCAGCTCGCCGTCCTGACAGCACAATTGACGCGGACGGAACTGCCCGACCGGATCGAAGTATTGAAAGACTCACGAGTCGATTTCGTCGTAACGGACAACGGTGTTTCTCACAACAGCATGTTATTTCTGCTGCCGCAGGTTTCCGAACATCTGATGATTGAATCATCCGGTGTGATCCATCTGGACGCGAGTCTTGATCTTCGACTGGCCGTCACGATGCCGGCGGTGGCCACTGCCGGACGACCGGTTCCGTCACTGCTGGCACAGATGTCGAATGAGCCGCTGCTGCTGCAGGTCCGCGGCACTGTTTCGAAACCGCAGCTGCAGTTGCCGGAGGGAACATCGCTACTGGGCGAAATCTCGCAGCGCGTCGCTCCGGCTGCGTATGAAGCAGTACCTCCGTCGCTGCCGTCAGCGATAACAGGACTGTTGCAGGATGCCGGAAACTCGGACAAAGATCAGGTTCGCAAAGATCTGCCCGGAAACATTCTGAACATCATCCGGGCAGTGGATCAGGCGAAGAAGAACAGTGGCGAACAACGACGCCGGAAATCCAGACAGCGCTGATTCCCACAAGTGCGTCGTGCCCGTCGTCAGCGAAGATCGCCATGAACCAACTCGCACCAGACTCCGTCATCTACAAAATCTGCACCCGCGTCGTCTGGGAAGCGATCCGGCGATCTTCGGAATGGATCGGCTCTGCGGACGATCTGCGCGACGGGTTCCTTCATTTTTCGGCTGAGCATCAACTGGCCGGCACTGTTCAGAAGCATTTCTCCGGTCAACCTGATCTGGTGGCACTTTCGATAGACCCGCAACGGCTCGGCGACAATCTGCGATGGGAAGCCTCCCGCGGTGGCGATTTGTTTCCGCATCTCTATGGCCCACTGCCGCTCTCGGCAGTCGTGAATGTGCGCGAATTGTGATGTGTTTTGTCGACCTGCTGTCTCGCAGGGCGTGTCGGCAACCGGTTCCGACATTCATCTTGACCCGTTTCGGCGGATTTCCGTAGAACTCCGGGCTGTCCTCTCTCCTGTCTCAGATTCTCGCCTCCCATCGACACGATCGTCGCCGCCATCAGCGGCGTGAATGCTCGATCCCGCTTAATTCCCGGACAAACTCAGTGCAGCGTCATCTCCGCCATAAGGGTGATGCACTGCGGCCTCGACAGCTTCCGATGACGATACGGCATCCGGGGTTGTTATTGGCTGAGAGTGTCTGCCGGACTGAGCAAATCACAAGCTGAAATTCATGTTTCGACGTCTCACCGACCGCCGGACATCCGCAGCGAAGTCTCTGCCGAGTGCAGAGTCCGACGCCGGTCCGCGCACCGTGTGTCGGTGTTCCGGAAGTATGCGTCCGCGAGCGATCGGACTGCTGGCGCTGCTGTTGACGGCAGCCGTCGGATGTCAGGGAGCCAATCATTACTACGCTGAGCACTCGAGTTTCGGTGATCGCCTGCCAGACGAACTGCGGGTCGCTGCGCGAACGAATACTCAGACGATTGATCTCTCACGACTGGCCAGCGGGACGGGCGGCAGCGACAGGATCGGGATCGGCGATCTGCTGGAAGTGAAGATCGCCGCAGGACTGAGCGAAGATGATCAATCGACGTTGTCAGCCCGCGTTCAGAATGACGGTACGATCACTCTGCCCGAGATCGGAACCGTTCAGGTCAGCGGGGTTGAGCCGCAGGGGGCTGAGTCTCTGATCCGCACGGAAGCGATCCGCGCGAGGATGTTTCTCAATCCAACCGTTGCGGTCAGCGTCGTTGACAAACGGATGAACAGAGTCCGGGTGATTGGTGCTGTCAAAGCGCCAGGGGTTTACGAACTGTCTCCGAACGCCAGCGACATTGTTTCTGCGATCGCGGCAGCGCAGGGCCTTGCGGAGGACGCCGGACAGAACATCGAAGTACGCAATCCGGTTGTCTCAAGTCGCAACGACCGTCCGTCAGTGGCAGGCCAGGCGGATCATGCGTTTTCCAACGTCAGTGGCAGCACTACGGCTTCCGGTGCTGTTGCGGGAACTATGGATTCGTATTCCATCGATCTGGTTTCTGCGGCAGAAGCTGGCAATGGGCAGTACCTGGTGCAGGACGGCGGAGTCATCATGGTCGAAAAGAGTGACCCGGCTCCGGTTTCTGTCGTGGGGCTTGTGAAGGCCGCAGGGAGTTACGAATTCCCTGTCGGCAAAGACCTCAGAGTGCTGGATGCGATTTCGCTCGCCAACGGAATGTCGAATCAACTGGCAAACAAGATCTACATCGTCCGCCAGCGGGAAGGCGCAAAAGAACCACTGGTCATTGAATCCTCATTCCGCGGTGCTAAGCGAAGCGCCGACGCGAACCTTGTTCTGAAGCCCGGCGATGTCGTTTCCGTGGAGCAGACACCGGCGACTGTGTTCATGGAAGCTCTGAACCTCATTCGCTTTGGTATCTCCGGGTCGACGCCGTTGTTCTGACAAAAAGCCCGTCTTGATCAGAATCTTTGAAAACGCCTAAAGTTCGGGGCTGCGCAATCATTGAGTCAGACGACAACGGCAGGGAGGCCGGAAGAATGTCAGGTTCTGATAACCACCTGCCGGGCATCCAGGACAACGGCCAGAATGCTGCTGCCACGACGCTGCATCTGATCTTTCGTTTCCTGCGGACCGTTCGCCTTCGCAGCGGCATTCTTGTCGCGTCGCTGATCGTTGCGGGAATCGCGGGAGCGGCGTACTTCATCACGGCCGTCCGGATGTACGAATCAAAAGCCGCATTGTACATCGTCCGCAAAGGCTCAGGTGTGACGGAGAATGCGCCGCAAACCACTGGCGCACCGAACAGCGATATGCCCACGTATGTACACCTCGCGAAGACGAATGAGATCATTGACCTGGCGATCAAACGGCTGCCGGAACGATTCCTGAAAGTTGATCTTGAGGGCGCTCCGCGGACCATGTGGATCCGACTGATTCAGGACAATCTCTCGGTATCCGCTGCCTATAACACAAATATGCTGGATCTGAGTTACCAGTCGCGCGAACCTAAATCCGCCGCAGCGATGCTCACGGCCATACTGGCGGCGTATGAGCAGTTTCTGAATCAGTCGCATCTGGACTCGTCGGAAGAGAATCTTGAACACCTGCGTGAGAAGCTCGTCGCCTATAAGGAAGTGCGGGAGGCGCTGGCTGTGGAACGGCTGCAACTGAAAGCCCTCGCACCTGACCTTGTCGATACGGGGAACAAAGATACAAGCCTCAACGTGTCTTCCGAAAAGATCAAGCAGCTCTCCGCCGATTACACAGCGGCCCGCAGGGGGACCGAAAACTCAAAGGCCAAGGCGCTCGCACTGCAGCAGGCAATCGCGCGCGGCGAGAACATTCTCCAGTTTGCGATGGAAACACTGGATTCTGCCGGACAGCAGCTCATCGAACAGTCCCTGGGAGGAGGCAGTCAGGATGTGTTTCATGTGCAGAGGATCCGACAGGAATTGCTGGATCTGCAGTCGAAGATCAACGATGCGCAGCAGAAATTCGGGCAGAATCATCCCAGGATCCGGACACTGCTGGATCAGATCGCCGTGAAGGAGCTGTATCTCCAGCAATATCCGATCGTGCAGCGGCAGAAAATGGCTGAAATGGCTCGCACCGAACTGGCACCGATGCTGGTGCAATACATCAATCAGCAGACGCAGAATAATGAACAGAACGAGGCGTCTCTCCTGGAGATGCTGACGGCCGAACAGACCCGCGCGCAGCTACTTTCGAAAACGCTGACCCGCCTGAATGAGATCGAACGCGAGATCGAATGGCATCGTACAAAGATCGAAGAGTATCAGGACCTGTCCGACGGGATTGAAATCAATAAGGAAACAGGCATCGTCACCAAAGTCGCCACCAGGCCCACAGTGTCGGCTCGACCCGTGTCACCACGGCTGGCGATCACCGGAATTCTGTCGCTGATGCTGGGCACGGTCGGCGGACTTCTGATCATCTGGGTGCTGGACATCATGGATGACCGCTTCCGGACTCCGGAAGAACTGAAGCTGCAGCTGGATACGCAGGTTCTGTCCATGATTCCTCGGATGGAAGAACTGGAAGGCGAGGGGTTCGAATCGGTCATGTGCCACGCCAAGCCCAACTCAAAGGAAGTCGAGGCTTTTCGGGCGCTGCGTACCAGTGTCGAATTCTCGCCGCAGGAAACCGGACGACTGGTCTGCACCAGCACCGAACCCGGTGACGGCAAGACGACTGTGTCGTCCAATCTGGCTGTGGCGTTTGCGCAGAGCGGAAAACGGACGCTGCTGATCGATGCCGACATGCGGCGTCCCGGGCTTTCGACGCTGCTCGGTCTTCGTGACGACACCGGTCTGTCGAAAATTCTGCGTGCGACGGACGAACTGGAAGAATGTATCGAGCGAAATCTGCGAACGTCGATCGTGAAATTGCTGGATGTTATTTCCTGCGGCCCCCGGCCGATGAATCCGGCGGAGCTGCTGGCGTCCGAACGATTTGCCAACATTCTGGCCTGGGCTGAAACGAGGTACGACCAGATCGTGATTGACGCGCCGCCCGTGCTGGCGGTCAGCGACCCCGCAATCGTCGGTCGTCTGGTCGATGCCGTGATCCTTGTCGTTCGACCCGACAAAGACCGTCGCCGCATGGTCATCCGCGCAGCAGAGTCGCTGCGGACTCTGGGATGTTCGCTGCTGGGCGTCGTTGTGAATCATCTGACCAGTACCGACAACAGCGGGTACGGTTACGGCTATGGATACGGCTATGGATACGGTTACGGCGACAACCATGAGCAGCCGGAGAACAACGAACAGGATGTCGCCCGGAGCCTGTCCATTCTTGGAAGCGGAACCGTCCCGGAACCGGCCGTTCGGGAACATTCACGAGCAGCATAGTGGCGGAGACATGCACCATGTCTTCCGCAGGTGAAATCTGCGTTTTCTGACTGAACCTCATTGGTCATTTTCATCCCGATGTCTGAACCGTCATCTAAATCCCGACGTGATGCTGTCGAAGTGACTCGCTTCTTCGGCCCCGCGCGATTCTCAATGCCCACGGGACCGGTATTGCTGCTCCTGACCGATGCAGTTCTCGCAATGCTGGTTCTGGTGCTGCCGTTCATCATGGGGGGACGGGAGGCCTGGGGCCATCGGGCACTGATTACTCTGTCGCTCGTGCTGGGATGCGTCTGGTGTCTGCATCGAGTCCGTACTGGCGGTCGACTGCTGCTGACGGCCATTGAGCCCTTGATGATCGCCGGGCGAAATCCGCCAGCCGCGAACGTTCGCCGCGCGCCAGAGTGATGTGGCCGCTGTGGGGCCAACCCTTGAACTTGTCCACGGCAAAGGTCAGCCCTGAAGAGCCTTCGGTCAGGTAGGGCGTGTCGATCTGGGCGAGGTTGCCCATGCAGATGATCTTGGTGCCGGGCCCGGCCCGCGTG
>JANNGQ010000316.1:0-6969 GCA_031403975.1 Planctomycetota bacterium | reverse complement strand
TCGAGGGTCGGCGACCTCGCGGCCTCGGCGATCGTCAACATGCCCACGACGGCGGGCGCCGCGGGCGCGCTGGTCGTGACCTCGCCCTTCGGCGTCCAGATCGGCTGGACAAAGGGTCGCTCACGGTCGGAATCTCACTGGACTATCCGTATGACGGCATCAAAGATTTGTGCGAATGCTATTCCCTCGTCGGCTGGCAGATTCCGGAAAAGCAAGTGCTGAATGAGACACATTTGACTGAATCGCTCGACCTGAAGGACGCGGGAGCCCCGATTGCTCAGGGAAAACTGTTCCGTGAGCTGTTCGGCAACGGCTACCTGTTGTTCAGCAGCTTCGATCTTAAAGGCAGGAGCAGTGCAATCGTGAAGGAAATCGAACGCGGCGACATCGCTCAACGAGTCGGCGATCGGCTGAAGACGATTGGAAATCCCGTTGTTCGACCTGCCGTCAAAGAATCATGGAATCCACCGTACATTCAGGTTCACTTACTCGCAAGAAGTTACGAAGAGCTGACTCCGGAGGTTGAACGCGAGTTGGTGTCGCTGTTCATTGAATCCAGAAACCTGTTGATCCCAATGGTTCTGAACGCTGCCGGAATCATGCCGGCGGTGGCTGAGTCGAAAGGACCCAATTGATGTTTCCCAGGCTGCGATGGCAGGTTTCGCAATTGGTCCGGCACATCCGCCACGCGGTCCCCGGCTGGCTGATGCATTCCTGGAGCTTCACGACCGCTCCTGTCCGATGGCTTGGACAGACGTTTGTGCTGGCCGGGCAGATTCTGGCTGAATGGTGGACATCCCGGCGTTGGAGACACCTGATCTGGGGTTCTCCGACTGTCATCGTAATGGGCATATGTGCATATTTCGTACTTCACGCGACGGCTACGACCCGCGGAGAATTGGCTCAGAAATACCTGATCGCCGGTCGGACGGCGACAAGTTCTGGCCAGTGGAAACCTGCGACATTGTATTTCGAAAGAGCGATTGAACTGGGAGTTCGTGATCGGGAAGCTCTGTTTGATCTGGCAATCGCAGCGCAGAAATCGGGGGATGAGAGTCGCAAGGTGGCAGTCCTCGAACGGTTAGCTCCCGATGATCAGGCGATCTACGCTCTTGCTCACATGTGGAAGGCGAAAACGGCACTTTCTGTCAGTCCGGTGCCTCCCGAGAAACTGAAGCTGGCCGAGATTCACCTGCGGTTCGTTCTGCAGCTTGAACCTGATCACCGAGAAGCGCACGGAATACTCGGCGAGATGTATTTTCAGCGTGGATTCATGGACGGAGCTGCGAATCATCTGGCCAGAACAGGGAAGTCGAATGCTCGAATTCAGATCATGCTCGCCAGAGCCTGCATACTTTCAAATCGTCAATTCGAGGCGGAAACCAGTGCCCAACTTGCGCAGCGAATCGCTGAAACCGCGATCGGTGAAGACCCCAATGATCTCAAGTCACGGCTGGAACTTGGCGATGCGTTGATGATTCTGGAGCGATTCGATGAATCGCTGGCGGTGTTGGCTGAAGGGCAGAAAACTGATGCAGCCGATCTATCCCTGAGAGCCGCCATTTCGCGAGTCTACCTGACTTACGCAAAGAGCGTCCTCGACCGTGGTGGCGATCCGCAGTCAAAACGATCGGCCGCATTTCAGCTGGTTGCGGCGGCCATGCAGCAGAATCCGGACGATCCGTCCGTATTTGATTTGATGATGGAAATTGTTTCACTGGATGACAGCGCCGCCGCGGAAGCCAGAGAATTCCTGTTGAGCTGTATCGTCAGTGGACGAGCTGTCGGAATCAGTCATCTTCTGCTTGGGACTTCGCTCCAGGAAGCCGGTGATGCTGCGCAGGCCGCATTTCATCTGGAGCAAGCGTTCAAATTGTTGCCCGAAGGGGCGGTCGTGGCCAACAATCTGGCGTGGTGCCTTGTTTACCTTGAAAAACCTGAACCGGGTCGAGCGTTGAAGATCATCCAGGAAGTGATTCAACGGTTTCCAAACAACCCAGCCTTTGTTGATACGCGCGGACATGTTTATCTGAAGTTGGGGGAATGGAAAAAAGCCGTGGATGATTTTCAGGTTTCTCTGACCCAGTTTGCAGATCAAGCGACGGTGCATGTGGGGCTCGTCGAGGCCTACGAAAACCTTGGAATGAAGGACCTCGCGGAGCGACACCGTGCGATTGCCGAACACCTGCAAACGCTGGATCATTCAAAAAAGACGTCCAAAGTGACGGACAGGCCGGTGCCCTGAAACATGGACCGAATCAACTCAATCGGGACGTTCGGTGGAAACTTCCCAGATTCTCCATTCAAACAATTGACTTGAGTGGGTATGTCGTTCAGCATTCACGGCTGTTTCGCGAAACACCTCGGCGAAAGGATGTCCCAAGGGCGTTGACAACGTTGATTGAATTCAGCTTCAGGGTACTCTGAATAGGGGGAATCATATGAGGAAAAGTGTTTTGTTTTGCCTCTCCGCGATCGCTGCCATCAGTTTGGCCGGCGACGCGCAGGCAATGTTGATCACCAGAAATGTTGGTCTAGATCTCAATCTTGGCGTGAATGCCAGCTTGCTGTCCGGAGTTGTGATCACGAATATTGATGGTGGCGATGCAACCGACAGCATCACGATCGATCTTGATGTTCTGAAAGCAGGGGCAGCGTTCGATGTCGGGTTCACTGTTACGGGTACCGGCGGAACTGATAATGCCGTGTATAAAGTAACAGTCCTGACAAGGAACTCTGTGACTCCGTTCAATACGGCTGCCGGGTTTGCGATGAATGGCTTCGATGTCGACGTCACAAATGCAGTGACACAACCATTCGCAGCAATCGACATTCCTCCATCCGGAGCCGCCCCCACAAGTACACACTTCGGATTTTCGGCAAACCCAATTGTTGGATCTTCGACTTTGAGGTTTGGCGGAGTACTGGGTGGTGGTGGCGAGCTGTACAACGGGTCGACGGCCACAAATACCTTTGACTTGGCCACATCGGACATCGGTGGAGCCAGTTCAAAGGGGTTTGCACTGACCTTCATTGCCAATCCGGAACCAGCTTCGCTGCTTCTGGGTGGTCTGGCGATGATGACTGGCGGCTTGGCTGCTCGACGTCGTCGTAAGACGGCTGCAGACGTTGTTGCCTGATCGGCTATGATCTCTGGTATTCACAGGCTTTCGATTCCTTTCGGGATCGAAAGCCTTTTTTTTTGCCCGGTGTCTGTTTCCTGGGCCGTCGCTGTCGCTTGGCCAAGGCTATTGGAATGGGTGGACCTTTGGTCCGGAATCGCCGGCCCTCTGAGAGTTCAGACAACAAATGCCGATTTCTATACTGCGCACTTCATTTCACGATGAACGAGATTTCGGGCCAGCCGATATCCATCCGAATTCTCACGAATCCGGCTGCAAAAATCCTTCACGGCGCTGCCTTTTGCTGCGCGTCCTCCGGCTTAATAATCAGTAGTGTGTGATTGGCAAGGTCATACTGGTACTCCAGACCATTCGCGAGCACTGGCAGATGGATGTTGTTGGCTTTGATGATCCGCGTCATGAATTCGTCGTGCGATTCCGGGTATCGCCCCTCTTCGGCATTGAACAGATTCACGGCATGCTGGATCGCCAGCATCGGAAGTTTGATCTGTTCGAGTTTCAGAATCTCCAGCGGACCTGTAATCGGATTCGTCACATTCGCGGTAGGAGTGACGATTTCACCGCCTTTGCCTGGATCAAACTCATTGATCACATCGGTGGTCGGCGGTCTCTTCGGGCCGGACGATTGGGGCTGGTCCATACAGCCCGTCAAGATCAGGCTGATCGCGGAAAGTACCGACCAGGACACGTTGAATCGGACGGCATTTGAGTTCATATGGACAATCCTGCAGACGTCACTGATGAATAACCAGTTATCAGGCGTAAACTGTTTTGTGATTCGGGAATTCTCCCAAGCCGAACGACGAAGTCCATTCAGATCAGCAGCTGAATGGATTCGCCTTCAGGAATTGCGATCGCGTATGATCCGGCAGTTATGGCCCGATTCCTGCACAAACTGATCCTCGCAACCCTTTGCGTGGGTCTGCCGACGACAATCACACGCCCGGGGACGCTGGCTGACGAACGGCTGACTGAGGAATCCGAGGAGGAATCTCAGGTCCGTATTGCTTACACCAGATTCCAGGCACTGCTCCGGAAACAGCCGCGACCTGGCACAGCGCTGGATCGTGTGTACAGTTTCCACATCGAACGGGGGACGTTGGATGAATTCACGGCTTCGTTGAAGGCTGAGGCGTCAACTGCCGATGCAGATGGTGCGGCGACGATGCTTCTGGGACTGATGGAACTTCAGCGAGGTCGGGATTCGGAAGCTGCAAACGCTTTGAGCGTTGCCGAAAGCAAACGCCCGGCCGATCCTCTGGCGGCCTGGTCGCTGGGTCGGGCATTGATGCGCTTGGGCCGGGCCGATGAGGCAACAGCGGCGTTCGAACGCGCTATTGGACGAACACCGCAGTCGACGGACTTGCTGCAGATCTATCAGGAACTTGGCCGAGCTTATCGCCGTTCGCAGCAAACGGAGAAAGCCGCGGACGTCTGGAAACGGATGGAGCAGGAGTTCCCCGACGACGTTCGTGTGAATGAACAGATCGCCGCGATTCTGCAGGAAGAGGGCGACCTTCAAGCCGCCATGCTGCGGTACTCGGCGCTTGAGATGCAGCATACGGATCCCTACCAGGCCGCAACGTGTGCTCTGACGGCCGGGGAACTGAAACACAGACTGGGGCGCACCGACGACGCTCTGAAGGATTTCGAGCGCCAGCTTGGCAAACTCGATCCGGAGAGCTGGCTGTACCGTGACGCGCGACGCCGCATCGAAGAGGTGTTTCTTGGAACAGACGACTTCACCGGACTCGTCGCGTATTACGAAGCCTGGCTGAAGACTCACCCTGAAGATCTGGATGCAATGTCCCGCGTCGGTCGGGCGCTGGCCCAGCAGGGGAGATTTGAGGACGCTCGGAGATGGTACACAAGGGCTCTGGAAAGGGCACCTTCGAACATCTCGCTTCGGGAAGCCATGATCCAACAGCTGATCCGAGAAGAGAAATACGCTGATGCGATTGCTCAGTACGAGCAGCTCCGTGGCAATGACAGAAGCAACGCTGATCATGTCGAAGAATGGGGGCTGCTGTATCTGAATCGTCGTGATCTGCCGCAGGAAGAGCGTCGCAAAAAGGCGGCGGAAGTTTGGCAAACTCTGATCACGGACCGGCCCGATGATCCGGTCACAATCAGTCGAGTTGCTGATCTGCTGCGCCGTGCGGATGCTTCTGAAAGCGCCATAGAGCTGTATCAGAAGGCGATTGCGCTTGCGCCTGACGAACCGCAGTATCGGGAGTATCTCGGAGAGTACTTTCATCAGCTGAAACGCACTGATGATGCACTGGCGATCTGGAATTCAATGGCTGCCGGTGAACTGCGGACGACGGAGAATCTGGTCCGGCTGTCGGAAGTGCTTCGGAGTTTCCGATATCGCGACGAAGCCCTGTCAGCCATGCAGACCGCCTGCGAACTGACACCTGCGATTGCTCACCGCATCCGATATGCCCGGATGCTGCGGGAGCATGAGCCCGATGTTTCACGTAACGCAGTCGCCGGAACAATTCCCGATGCAGAACGTCGGGGCACTTTGGCACTGCAGCAGCTGGACATTGCGGAGTCACTTGCCGAATCTGCCGAAGAGCGAGAACAGATCATCGACGAGCGAATCAAGACACTGATCGTTACCGGGCAGCTGCAGGAGAAGACTCAGGAACTCGCGGACGAACTCGCCGCAGGAAAAAACGCCACGACTGATCGCTGGAGAATGTTGGCGCTCTATTACGCAGCGGGCAGTCAGATGCCGTCGGCGATTGAGGCAATCACGAACTCATTGGCGCTCGACGCGGAATCAATCGCCTCATGGACTGTTGCTGCAGGATTCTTCGAAGAGGCCGGTCGCAGCGGAGACGCCGCGGACGCCAATCGAAAACTGGCGGTACTGGATCGAAGGTTTCTGACCGAATACCTGAAGAAAATTGCCACGTTGGAGCAAAAGCTCGGGCGGCTCAAACAGGCTCAACAGGCCGGCAAAGATCTGCTCGCTGCCGCGCCCGGTAATCCGGAGCATTTTCAGTTCTACGCGAACCTGTGCTTTCAGCTGGGCCAGAAGGATGAGGGCCTGAATGCTCTGCGGCGATCGGTACGGGCGAATCCATCGGATGAAAACGCCGTCCTTTCGCTGGCTCGTGCTCTGTCAGATCATGCGCAGCCCGCAGAAGCCATCGAATTGTACTGGCGCGCGTTTGATCGGGCGTCGGATGTCGATTCCCGCAGCGTGATTGTCACTTTGCTGGCGGAGCTTTATCTGAGGGGTAATCAATTTGATCGACTCCTGAAGAAGCTGGAACTCCGCAGAAACGAATTGAGCCAGCAGCGGGAGATTACGATCTGCATTGCGGCCGCCTTTCGAGCTGTCGGCGACCTTCACTCCGCTCGACAGAAACTCGAGAGTCTGCTCGACACTGACAGCCGCGATGTGTCACTGCTTTCGGATCTTTGCAAACTCGCGGAAGACGAAGGCGACCTTGAGGCTGCTGCCGACTATCAGCGACGGATCAACACCATCGCCCCATCCGACGACGGACGATCGCGGCTGGCCGGAATTCTGTTGAATCTCGGCGAAGTCAGCGAAGCGGAAATACTATGGGAGCGGGCGTCCGAGAGCGAATCGGACCCTCACGAACTATTCGCGACAATTGATCGCCTGATCGGCATCGACAGCACCGACACCGCACGAAAGCTCTGCGAACGCATCGTGCAGCGAGGTTTTCTTCTTGGATGGTTTTGCAATGTGGTCATCACAGCCGGCTTCAAGGCAGGCCAGGATATCTGTTTCGTAGGCGTGTGCGGTCAGCGCGACAATCGCAGTTCTCTTGCGGCCGGTCTG
>JANNGQ010000315.1:0-15736 GCA_031403975.1 Planctomycetota bacterium | reverse complement strand
TCGGCCCGGAAACGCTCGTCGATCTGCAGCTCACGGATTCTGACACTGCTGCTGTATTCCGCGTCGAGGATTCTTACACCTATGTAATCATGCCGCTGGCGCAGGATCGATAACTCTGTGCAGGCGAGTCCCGGCGCGCCGGGATCAGCCTTCCGAGGATACAGCAGGACATGCGGAACGGATTTCGGAGTTGCTCATCGTGTCGGACGAATCGCTGTCATCACCCGCTTCGCTGAAGAGCGCGATTCTGCGTCTGATTCGCAGCAAAGGGCTCGTGAATCGCTCTGCATCGGAAGCACTCGATTCCGAATGGAAACGGATCGTCGGCCCTGAACTTGGACGCCGCAGCACAGCTCGCCGAATCAGGAACGGAGTTGTCGAAGTGGTCGTCAGTAACGGAGCGGTGCTGGAGGAACTCCGCAGCTATCTGCATGAGTCCGCTCTGGCACAGATGCAGGCCAGCCTGCCGGAATCAAATATCAAAGCAATCAAGTACGTGAGAACTAAATAGAGGAATGACCAATGACCAACTAAGCCACAGACAAGCGCCCCACCGGGGCAGGCCCCAATGGCGTAGACTTGGTGAGCGGAATGGCGCTAGCCCCCGGTGTCTGTTCGTTAAAATGCAGCAAGTACACCGGCGGCTAGCGCCTTGCCGCTCACAGAAATCCCTAAGTCCACGACATTGGGGGCAGGCCCGGTGGCGGAGTGCAACTTCGCCTGTTTCAGGACTCAGTTGTGCCTCGTTCGTTCGGAGCTGCCCCGTCTCAATCAACGTCCCTCACTCCTCGATCCTCGGCAATTGCTGAACCTGGCGTTCTGCATCCCGGATCCTGATTCCAAAAAGGTCCCCTGTGACTGAACCAGCTCCTGAATCCGATGACATCGCCAAAGCGGTTGCACCCAGCGGCGTTATTCCAGGCCCGGTGTCTGAACCCGCTACTGAACCCAGCGACGACGGCTCCTCTTACGACGGCTCTGACATTCAGCATCTCAAAGGTGTTGAAGGCATCCGGACTCGTCCGGCGATGTACATCGGCGACACCGGATCTCCGGGCCTGCATCATCTGGTATACGAGGTCGTGGACAACAGTATCGACGAAGCCGTCAACGGTCATGCGTCCGAGATTCATGTTCAGATCAACGTTGATGAGAGCATTTCAATCGTCGACAACGGCCGCGGGATTCCGGTGGATGCCGTCAAGGGCGACGGTCGTTCAGCTCTGGAGGTCGTTCTGACTGAGATTCACGCAGGAGGAAAGTTCAACCGCGAAAGCGGCTACAGAGTCGGAACGGGCGGTCTGCACGGCGTCGGGATCACGGCCGTGAATGCACTCAGCGGATGGCTGACCGCCGAGATCCGGCGCGATGGATTTATCTGGGTGATGGACTTTGAGAAAGGCAGGCGCACGTCGGAACTGCGACAGCTTGGACGAGCCGACTCGACCGGCACACGACTGACATTTCTTCCCGATCCGACGATCTTCTCGGAAACTCAGTTCTCGCTCGATACGTTGACACGCCGCATGCAGGAACTGGCATTCCTGACGCCCGGCATCCGGATCACACTCCGCGATGAGCGGGCTGACCGGACGGAAATCTTTCATTACGAAAACGGGCTTGTGGAGTTCGTGAAGTACCTCAACCGGACGCAGACACCGCTGGCCGCGGATGTATTTCGAGTCGTCGGAGAAGATCAGGACGTCGTTGTTGAAGTGGCGATGCAATACAACGACGGCTACACCGAAAACGTCCGAACGTTTGCCAACAACATCTCCAATGGTGACGGCGGGACTCATCTGAGCGGCTTTCGTGCGGCGCTCACACGCACGATGAACACTTATGCCAAGAATGGCAATTTCTTTAAGGAAATCGTTCCGGTCGGGGAAGACTTCCGCGAGGGGCTGACAGCGATCGTCTCCGTGCGAGTCCCCGATCCGAAGTTCACGTCGCAGAATAAAGTCAAGTTGACCAATCCTGAAGTAGAGGGCGCGGTTCAGACGGTTCTGGGCGAAGGCTTTATGAAGTATCTGGAGGAAAATCCTTCCATCGCAAAGAAGCTGGTTGCCAAGGCCCTGATGGCAGCGGAAGCCCGCGAGGCCGCTCGCAAGTCCCGCGACATGGTCCGCCGCAAGGGCGCGCTGACGACGGGTGGACTTCCCGAAAAGCTCCGCGACTGCCGCAGCCGCGATCTGGAATCGACCGAGCTGTATCTTGTCGAAGGAGACTCCGCCGGTGGGTCGGCTGATACCGGACGTGACTCCAGCATTCAGGCCATCCTGCCGCTGCGAGGCAAAATTCTGAACGTTGAAAAAGCCCAGCTGGTAAAGGTGCTCGACAACACCGAGATCTCCAACCTCTTCCGTGCCATCGGCCTGTCACCGGCGGGCGGCGAAGAAGATATGGACATCAGTAAACGCCGGTATGGCAAGATCATTGTGATGACCGACGCCGATGTCGACGGCAGTCACATCCGGACTCTCCTTCTCACCTTCCTGTTCCGCCACATGCGTCCGCTCGTCGAAGGCGGGCACATTTACATTGCTCAGCCCCCGCTCTATCGAGTCATCCAGCGCAAGAATGTGCGGTATGTGCAGACTCATCCACAGATGATGACGGAATTGATCAGTCTCGGCATGACCGGCACGCGGCTGACCGTGAAGGCCGACAGTACCGCCTTTACCGGCGAGAACCTGCAGAGGTTGTGCGACCTCGCCACTCAGATGGAGCAGCCTCTGGAACTGCTCGAACGCCGCGGAATCGATATCCGTTATCTGCTGAAATACAATGGCGCTGAAAAATCACGCCTTCCGCGTTATCGGGTTCTCAAAGGCGATGCCGAGCGCTGGTTTATGGATCGTGACGACGCGGATGCCTATGTGAAATCTCTTCAGCCCGCCACTCCGGCCGCCACCCCTGAAGAATCGGACGAAGGCAAGAAAGCCGAGATCGCCGTGCAGCTGATCGACCTGCACGAGATCAAGACTCTGAATGATGTGTTTGGTCAGCTGAAGGACTACGGTTTCTTCGTGGCGGATTTTACTCCTGCCGGCCTTCGGAATGCCGAGCCCATCTATCCGTTTGTACTGGAACGCGACGACGAAAGAGTGCAGCTGACGAATCTGCGGGACCTCCTGGCAGAACTCCGCCGAATGGGCGAAAAAGGCCTGACGCTCACACGCTTCAAAGGTCTGGGCGAAATGAACTCGGAAGAGCTCTGGGACACCAGTATGGACCCGGAAAAGCGGACTCTGCTGCAGATCCGGATGGAAGACGCCGCCGCTGCCGATGAGATCTTCCGAGTCCTTATGGGCGACGCCGTCGAACCCCGCCGCGAGTTCATCGAAAAACACGCGCTCGATGTAAAGCAGCTGGATATTTAGCCGACGATGCACAAAGGCGAGAAGGCGATCGAAGGCCGGATGAAGGGGTTGGCAATCCAGCTTGTGGCCAGACTATCAATCGAGCCAGGACGATCCGTGGACTACCGCCAGACCAACCAGCAAGCCTGGAATCACCTCGCCGACAGCGGCAGCCTTTTCGCGCGAGTCGCCACCGACGAAGAATGCCGCAAACCGCTGCAGACGCTTGATGGCCGAGGCTGGTTGCCGCCGTCGGTGGCGGGATTGAATGTGCTATGTCTCGCATCCGGCGGCGGCTGGCAGGCGATTCTCTACGCGGCCGCCGGAGCCACTGTCACAGTCGTCGATCTCAGCGAGTCCATGCTTCGACTGGACGACCGGGAAGCCAGGCGACGAGGTTTTCGTCTGCAGACCGTACAGACGTCGATGGATGATCTCGGGATGTTGGCGGATGAGTCTTTCGACATCGTCCATCAGCCTGTCAGCACCTGCTATGTTCCGGATCTGAAGCCCGTCTACTCCGAAGTCGCCCGCGTGATCCGCAGTCACGGCATCTACATCAGCCAGCACAAACAGCCGGTCAGCCTGCAGATCAGTCACCGTAACGAACGCCAGCAGTTCGTGATCGGTGTCGAATACTACCACGAAGGCCCGCTTCCGAAACAGCAGGACACTTCGTACCGTGAAACCGGCGCTCAGGAATACCTGCATCGCCTGGAAGACATCGTCGGCAACCTCTGCGCTTCAGGCTTTGTCATCGAAGACCTTCGCGAACCCAGACGGGCTGACTATCGTGTCGATGTTACGCATTTCGGCTACCGGGGAAGATTCGTCCCGCCCTATGTCCGCCTGAAAGCCCGTCGCGCTCCGCGCCAGGACTCCGGTCGACAGACCAGCACCGACCGTCCTGTCATCTGGACCCCCGGCAGCGACTCCCTGTAATCCGCACCTGAAGACTGAATTGAGTTACCCCGAGACGGCGCGCTGATGCCCGAATCCGGAACACAGCTTTCAAGGCTGGCCCGGTGCATCCTACAATCCGCGCTGCAATGGTGATCCGCTTGCGCCGGCCGTCGGCTCAACACTATGCCGAACGTCGTGGTGCGACGTTGCGAAAGGGCTTTCCGGTGACTGCGAATCCACTGAACTCGGCCACCGAAGGCCTGAGCCATCCGATCGTTTTCTTCGACGGCGTCTGCGGTCTCTGCAATCACTCGGTCAACTGGCTGCTGGCGCGGGATCCCGAACATCGCCTTCGTTTCTCGCCGCTTCAGGGAACATTCGCCGAGGTTCATGTGCCGTCGGACTTGCGCCGGCAGCTGGACACGATAATACTGCTGAAGGACGGCACGATCTATGTTCGCACTGCTGCCGTCAGTCGAATCCTGATGTGCGTGGGAGGCCGCTGGTCGATTTTTGGCCGGATGCTCTGGCTCATCCCATGGCCCGTGCGAGATCTGGGTTATCGTATTGTTGCCCGACTGCGCTATCGTCTGTTCGGCAAACACGACACCTGCCGCCTTCCGACTCCACAGGAGCGAGCCGTATTCCTGGATTGAGCTGGTCGGCTACTGTTGGCCAGCCGCTCCGTCGGCTGGAATTTGTTTTTTTGTGCGTTACAAAACCGCAAATCCCTGCCGGCGGTGTCCCGGCGCGCCGGGAGACAACAGTAAACTCATTGAACGGAAATCTGATGAATCATGACTTCTCCGCCAGAGTCCTCGGGTTCCCCGCGTTCAGGATTTGACTGCGTGTAGCATCCGGCTTTGAAGTAACATCCGGTGTCGGTGGCAATCTTCGTGTCCAGCTTTTTGTCGCCGTTGTACCAGACCGTCACGACTCCCTGGCCAGCTGTGATTCGCAGAATGAAGCGTGTTCCCAGTTCGTAGGTGTCGTCGAGCACCGCATCTTTCTCTCCGTCACGCTCAACGAACAGTTTCTTTTTCTCCAGCCTGATCTTGATCACATCATCATCGCCGCCATGGATCTGAGCACAGACGACGTGCTGCTTCACCGAGGGCGTCTGAGAAATCGAAATCGTGGCGTTCAGTTCGTGAAGCATCTGATCATCGGTCGACCATCTGGCAGGCTTGCCGTCAGCCTGCATTTCCCGGAGCTCGCTGCGCGGGTATCCGGAGTTCTTCGTCGTGGCTCCGTTGCAGGGGGCGCGGAAGACGACTGTGTCGCGGGAGTCACTGACGAAGAAGAACTGTGGATGAGTGAACGACTGCAATTCGGCGACGGAAATCTCATCCGGTTTTCCGGGGTGAGCCGTATCTTCCGGCAACGTGAGTTTCCACCGGGAAAGATCGAGAACCCTGCTCGGCAGATCTTCGGCGGTTGCCGAACCGCCGATCAAGACGCATCCGGCAAGGATCGAAGTGAATGGTGTGAATCGCATCATTGATACCTCAGCGTCCGAATCACAATACCTCCAGCGGCCGGCGTTCAACGGACAACGGAAAGAAAGCGAGCCCGAAACCTTCCGGCTCGGGCTCGCAGGCTCACAACAACTCGAGGTTCATCACAGCGGCCTGACGACAGAAATCGGCCGCAGATAGTCGTTCAGCGTATCCGGGCTGATGACGCCACCACCCATACCGCTCTTGCCGACGCCGCCGTATGGCACGCCATGCACGATCACGTTATGAGCGTTGATCCAGCCGTTGCCGGCAGTAAAAGCTTCGGCGACTCGTGCGCAGCGCTGCAGGTCTCGCGACCAGACGCTGTTGCCAAGTCCGTACTCGGTATCGTTGGCCAGCCGCAGACCTTCCTCTTCCGTTGAAAACGGCGCAAGAAACGCCACGGGGCCGAAGATTTCTTCACGGGCAGCAACGTTGTTCAACGATCCGGCCAACAGAGCAGGCTTGACGTAGAATCCTTTCTTACCTGGAACCTGAGCCTCGCCGCCTTCCAGAATCAGATCGGCACCGTCGGCGACACCCTTCTGAAGGTAGCCCAGGACTCGTGATCGCTGCTTGCTGCTGACGAGCGGTCCCATCTGAGAGTTCTCATCCATCTGATACCCGACCTGGACCGATTTCATTCGAGTAATGCACTCGTCGACAAAGTCGTCATAGATGTCCCTCTGAATCAGCCAGCGAGTCGCGTCGCAGCAGACCTGACCGGTGTGAAAGGTAATCGCCTGAACCAGCTTCTCTGCGGTCTCCTGAATGTCCACATCGTTGAAAATCACGGCTGCACCTTTGCCGCCGAGTTCGCACTTGACGGGAATCAGATTCCGTCCTGCTGCTTCCGCGACAAGGCGTCCGACTTCCGGAGATCCCGTGAAACTCATGCGGCGAAACTTCGGATTCTGCGACAATGCCGCACCAGCTGTTTCTCCGAATCCCGTGACGACGTTGAGTACTCCCGCCGGGAGCAGTTCCAGTTCCTGAATGACTCTGCATAGATACAGTGCGGAAAGCGGCGTGTCTTCAGCTGGTTTCAGCACACAGGTGTTCCCCGCAGCCAGTGCAGGTGCCAATCCCCAGCCGGCAAGCAGAAACGGAAAGTTCCAGGGAATGATGAATCCACACGCTCCCCACGGATGACGGGAAACCCACGCTTCGTGCTTCCTGACGGCAATCACCTGCCGATAGTTGACGGCCTGCGAAAGGTCCGCGAAGTATCGGAATGTATCGATGAAATTCTGGATGTCGCCGATCGCCTGATTGTAGATCTTACCGCAGTCGAGCGCTTCGATGGTGGCAAATTCGTCGATGCGGGCTTCCACGGCATCCGCAATCCGATGCAGAGCCACAGCTCGCTCCGCCGGCTGCATTTTCGCCCAGCCGCTGTTCTGAAACGCATCGACGGCAACATCTGTCGCCTTATCGACATCCGCCTTCTTGAAGCTTGTAACCGTCGCAATTCTTTCGCCTGAACCCGGATTGAGAACATCAAACGTCTGTCCGTCCGCTGCTTCCACCCAGCGACCGCCGACAAACGACTTGTGCAGTTTTGTTGCGAGAAACTTCGCAACGTCCGGAGCAAGTTCAGCAGTTCGCTCAATCGATGACGTCGACATCAGGAAACTCCTTCTGCGGGGGCGGAAAATGAAGCCTTGCGAAACCGGAAAACTGACAGAGCGATAAAGAGGCCTGGGCGGGCAACCCAGTGCAATCCCTGGACTCTCGGTCGAGTACCACAAATCCTGTCTGAGCGTCCACATGCACACGGTAAGAAACCGCACATGCAACGCCGGTGGCACACAATTTCAGAATCCCCGACTTACTGAGTCCTCATCACGAATCGGAACTCTGTCGCAACCTGAAAATGATACCCGTGCTCCCGCCGATTGGGAATTCAACCCGGCCCGGCACTCGCCGCATCTGATGATTCTCCCTCGGTTTTGAGTCCACACAGGCTGCAACAACCACCGGTGGATTGTAAACGTGCGATGGGCTATGTTTCTCGCGAGTGCCCGGGGAGGCGCGTTACTTTAGTTCTGACGAATTCTGTTTGTCTGAATAGTGATCATGCCCAAGTTCAACAAGTTGCTGGTTGCCAATCGTTCTGAGATCGCGATCCGTGTGTTCCGCAGTGCCACGGAGCTCGGAATTCCGACGGTCGCGATTTACTCTCACGAAGACCGCTACGCGCTGCATCGGTTCAAGGCGGACGAAGCCTATCGCATCGGTAAAACGGGCGAGCCGATTCGGTCTTATCTCGACATCCCGGGTATCGTCGCGCTGGCGAAAGAGATCAAGGCCGATGCCATTCATCCGGGTTACGGATTCCTGTCCGAACGACCTGAATTTGCCCGGGCTTGTGCCGCGGCCGGGATTAAGTTCGTGGGGCCGTCGGTCGCGTGTCTCGAATCGCTGGGCGATAAGACCGCGGCGCGGGAGATCGCTCAGAAGTCGAACGTCCCGGTGCTGGGCGGCACGGCACAGTCCATCGAAACACTGGCGGAAGCCCGCAGACTAGCCGTTGAGATCGGCTACCCGGTCATGATCAAGGCGGCGAAGGGCGGCGGCGGACGCGGCATGAGAGCCGTCAATTCGGCTGCGGAGTTTGATCAGGCTTTTGAATCAGCCCGCAACGAAGCACAGACGGCGTTCGGCTGCCCGGATGTGTTCCTCGAGAAGTTCATCAGCCGTGCAAAGCACATTGAAGTGCAGCTGCTGGGGGACGAGCACGGAAACCTGGTGCATCTGTTCGAGCGGGACTGCTCGGTCCAGCGGCGTCATCAGAAAGTTGTCGAACTCGCCCCGGCCCCGAATCTCGATCCGGAACTGCGGGACGGAATTCTCGACGCCGCTTTGAAGATCGGTCGTGCAGTCAACTATTCGTGCGCTGGCACGGTGGAGTTTCTGGTCGACGTGGAGGCTCAGAAGTACTACTTCATTGAGGTGAATCCGCGGATTCAGGTCGAGCATACGGTCACGGAAGAAGTCACGAATATCGACATCGTGAAGTCGCAGATCCTGGTGGCTCAGGGCAATCTGCTGTCCGATCCGGATATCGGACTGGGTGATCAGAACAATGTGCAGGTCAGCGGTTTTGCGATTCAATGCCGCGTCACTACGGAGGATCCGGCGAATCATTTCATGCCGGACTACGGCCGGGTCACACACTACCGATCTGCGGGCGGCATGGGCATCCGGCTTGACGCCGGCAGCGCGTTTTCGGGAGCCGTCGTCAATCCGTTCTACGATTCTCTGCTGACGAAAGTGACGACGCGCGGCCGCCGGTTTGTCGACGCAATCCATCGCATGGAACGAACTCTGAAAGAGTTCCGCATCCGCGGCGTGAAGACCAATATTCCATTCCTCAGCAAGGTCATGGATCATCCGACGTTCGCCAGCGGTGACTGCACAACTCGATTCATCGACGAGACACCCGAACTGTTTGTGTTCGACCAGCGAAAGAACCGGGCGACGAAACTGCTGTCGTATCTTGCCGAGACCATCGTCAACGGAAATGCTCTTGTGAAGGGCCGCCCCAGGGCGACTCGCCGCGAACCTGCCCCCGTGCCTGCGGTCCCGAAAGGAGTCAAGCCGCCCGCAGGAACCCGCGACCGTCTGAAGCAGCTTGGAGCGACGAAGTTTGCCCAGTGGGTTCGCGAACAAGAACGACTGCTGATCACGGATACGACGTTTCGCGATGCGCATCAGTCACTGCTGGCGACTCGCATGAGAACTTTCGATCTGCTGGAAATTGCAGGTGCCTACGCTCATCACTGCTCGGACATGTTCAGTCTGGAAATGTGGGGCGGTGCCACATTCGATACGACGATGCGTTTCCTGAAGGAATGTCCCTGGCAGCGACTGGCCGAGATGCGTGCCCGAGTTCCGAACATCCTGTTTCAGATGCTGCTGAGGTCGTCGAATGCCGTCGGCTACACGAACTACCCTGACAACATTGTACGGGCGTTTGTGAAAGAAGCGGCGGACGCGGGCATCGATGTCTTCCGGGTCTTCGACTGCCTCAACTGGCTGCCTAACATGCAGATCGCGGTGGAATCGATCGTCGGGACCGGAGCCATCTGCGAGGCGGCGATCTGCTACACGGGCGACATCACGAACCCGAATCGCACGAAATACAGCCTTAAATACTATGTCGATATGGCGAAGAAACTGGAGCAGATGGGTGCTCACATTCTGGCGATCAAGGACATGGCGGGGCTGTGCAAGCCGGCTGCTGCGTCAATTCTGATCAAGGCACTTCGGAACGAGATCGGAATCCCCATTCATTTCCACACACACGACACCGCAGGCGTTCAGGCGGCGGCGATTCTGGAAGGTGCAAAGGCAGATCTGGACATCGCCGATGCGGCAATGGCTCCGATGTCCGGCGGAACATCTCAGCCAAACCTCAACACGCTTGTCGAAGCGCTGCGATTCGGCGAACGCGATACACAGCTGGATTCCGACAGACTCGACGCCATCGCCGAATACTGGCGCTCTGCGCGTGAATTCTACACACCGTTCGAAAGCGTGGCACTCGCGGCGACGGCGGATCTGTACCGTCATGAAATGCCGGGCGGACAGTACACGAATCTGTTCGAACAGGCACGAGCACTCGGGCTGGCAGATCGCTGGCCGGAAGTCTGCCGGATCTATGCGGAGGTCAATCAGCTGTTCGGCGACATCGTCAAGGTGACTCCCACAAGCAAGTCCGTCGGCGATATGGCTCTATTCATGCTGGCCAACGGACTGAGCTGTGAAGATGTGCTGAATTCGGATCGGGACATCGCGTTTCCTGTGAGCGTCATCGACCTGATCAGCGGGGGCATGGGTCAGCCGCCGGGCGGATTTCCGGTGGCTGTCAGGAAGCGAGTGTTGTTGGGGAAACAGGAGTTCGTGGGACGTCCCGGTGAGACTCTTCCTCCTGCAGACTTTGCGGCTGCGCGTAAGAAAGTGGCAGAGATTCTGGAGGACGAACCCGCTGAGAAAGAAGTCGTCTCATGGCTGCTGTATGAGCGAGTCTACGAAGAATTCGCGAAGCATCGGATCGCCTATTCAGACGTCAGCACATTGCCGACGCCCAATTTCTTCTATGGACTTGAGCCGGGTGAAGAAATCTCAACCGATATCGAACCCGGCAAGACGCTGATCATCCGCTTCCTGACTGTCAGCACTCCTCACGTTGACGGTACTCGCACGGTCTTCTTCGAACTGAACGGCCAGCCTCGGGAAATCACGGTCGTTGACAGCTCAATTGAAAAGACCGGCGAGACCCGGATCAAAGCCGACCCGGCGATCGTCGGTCAGGTAGGCTCCACAATGCCCGGCATGATCGTGACTGTTTCTGTGAAGATCGGTGACCGCATCAAGAGAGGTCAGAAACTGCTCGCACTGGAAGCGATGAAGATGGAAACGACCCTCAACGCTGAGCTCGACGGCAAAATCCGCGATGTCCTCGTACAACCGGGAAGGCGAGTGGAAACCGGTGATTTGCTGGTTGTAATTGAGGCGGAATGAGATCGTCAGGAAAGAAGCCTGCCCGATGCTGATTGCAACTTGTAGGTTATGCTTCAGCATAACATTCAGCATAACATTCTGCAGCTCGCCGGTGATGCGGCTCGCCTGTTATGCTGAAGCATAACCTACCTGGCTGCTGCTCACTGGATTCGCGCGCACGCTCAGTGCTGCACAACCCTTCTCAGCACGAGCGCACCCGCGATTCCGAGGATCAGATTCGGGATCCACATGGCCCACCATGGGTCGACCGTGCCGGTTTTGGCGAGGTTGACCATCAGGAACATCACGGGATAGTAGATAATCAGGATCGGCAGGAAGCACATGATGAAGCTGGTGATGAACTGACGGCGGGCCTGCATCATGGCGAACGGGCCGCCCACGAGCGTGAAGAAGAGGCAGCTTGCGGCCATTGAAAAGCGGCTGTGGATTTCCGTGCGAAACCGGCGCTCGTCGTTGAGGAATCTCTTCTGCTCATGCTGCAACGTCTGCATGGATTCGCCGCCCAGCTGATCGAAGTCACCGGTGAACAGCAGCATTGCGGCTTCCTGATTCGACTGCTGTTCCTTGAGTTTCTGCTGCACAGCGCTGTCCGAGATGTTTCGCCGCAGGGCCGAGAGTGTAAGGTGCCTCGCTTTGACTTTGCCGATTTCCTGTGGCAGCGGAAATGAGAGTTTCGTTTCTTTGTTGAGCTCCGCTTCAACATCGGCACCTGCACGGCTGCCGCGGGCGTTTTTCAAGGTCAGCAGGATTTCTTTGCTGTCCAGATCAAAGCGGATCTTTGCCGTCTCGGCCCGGACCGTAATCTGCTGATGATTTGAAGTGCGATACCGGAACGTGGCATCCATCAGAGTGCGGTTACGGACATCATGCACCGTAATGCTGTAGCCGCGGTCGGCGTCGCTGTAGAGATGCTGGTTGGCGAGGACATCCAGAAAGATATCTTCAATCGCCTGTGTTACGATCCGCTCGATGTTCGTGACGGCCCACGGAATCGCATAGTTTGTCAGGCCAAACGATCCGATCGCCAGTGCAGTGCCCAGAACAAAAGCCGGAACCAGCAGCTGCGTTGCGCTGACGCCGGCTGATTTCGCGGCGGTGACTTCCAGATCACCGGAGATGCGTCCGTAAACGACACAGACCGACAGCAGAAGCGTCGCCGGAATCGTAAAGGGTAACATGCTGGGGACGACGAACGGCATGATCTGCAGGATCTGCATCAGCCCCAGCCCCCGTTCTGTCGCTTCGCGGAACACGCCCACGAATACGAGCATCACGGTCAGCACAATGACGAGCAGACTGAAAACCCGCAGCAGTTCGCTGAAGATATATCGCTGCAGCAGTTTCATGCGGCAGCTCCCTGGCGTCCTGCCTGTAACACGGCATCCTGTCCGAGCCTGGCAATCATTTGTCCAGGCCGTAGTCAACGAAGCGTATGTCAGCCCTGAAACCGCAGCAATGGCAGTAAGTGTCACTGCCGACACAAGGAGACGGACTTAAGTCAAACGCCGGTTTTGAACCGCGGAATTCACGGATCGTACAGATAAGTCGCATTGTGCTTATCCGTGATCTCCGGGAAATCCTGCGTCATGCGTACTCGCGAGTCTTCTCCAGTCCTGGCAGCGGGATCGGATACTTGCCCTCACTGTCGGCCTGAAGCGGCGACGGCGAATCCAGCGTCAGCTTGTCGATGTCGGGCGCAAATTCGTGCTCGCAGTTCATCATCTGCTCGAGCGTGATTTCCTGTCCGGTATGAGCCGCCATGCGACCCATCGACGTCACGATACTGGCCATACATCCGCGTTCGGCTTCGTTGTACTTTTCGTCATTGCGGATGGCGGCAATCAGATGCTTCCATTCGTCCACATACGGATTGTTGGTTTCCGGCTGTGGAAACTGCCAGACCAGATTCGACTCGTCTTCGTTGTGCCCTTTGTAGATCCGAGCCCGTGACGGCCAATGCGATGCTGATGATATCACGCCCAGTCCCTTTGTGCCGTGAGCGTAACTGGCGAACTCCTGATGGCAGCCTGGAATGGTTCGACCGTTGACCAGCAGTTTGGTGCCGTCTTTGAACGTGTACTCCATCGAGTAGGTATCTAAGTTCTGGTCGACATTGTCGCCGCGGTAATGACGTCCGCCGCTGGCCTTGCAGCTGACGGGCCAGTCGTTTTTCATCCAGCAGGATTCGTCGATGTTGTGAATCAGAAAGTCGCTGACCGCGCCGCCGCTGAGCCACAGGAAGCCGTGGAAGCGGCTGATCTGGTACAGCAGTTCACTGACGCCGTCCGGCTTCTTCTCCGTAGCAGCAGTACCTGTCGGGCCCGCCATGCGGTAGGCACGCAGCATCGTGAGATCGCCGATCTCACCGTTCTGAATCCGGTCAAACAGCTCACGGCGGGCTTCACAGTGACGACACATCAGACCGACGCCGACCTTCAGGTTCTTAGCAATTGCTTTGTCGTTCAGAGCCAGCATGCGGCGTGTCGTCGGGCCGTCGATCGTGACGGGCTTCTCCATAAAGACGTTGAGGCCCTTTTCGATCGCGTAGGTGAAATGGACCCAGCGAAACGCCGGCGGAGTTGTCAAAATCACAATGTCACCCGGCTTCAGACAGTCCATGGCCTGCTTGTACCCGTCGAAGCCTACAAATCGGCGCTCCTCCGGGACCTCAAGCTTGTCAGTCCCGTGGTCCTTGCTGAGAGTACCATGGCTGGCGGCGAGATTTTTTTCGAACACATCGGCCATCGCTATGACTTTGATCGGGCCATTGTCCACGGACAGAGCATTGCCCGCAGCGCCGGTGCCTCGTCCGCCACAGCCGACGAGGGCAATCTGAATCGTGTCATTCTGAGCGACATACATTCCGGACGCTGCACGGCTCATCAGGGCGGCGGCGGCCGCTGTCGTCGTGGATGTCCTGAGAAAATCTCGGCGGGAAGCCCCGGTTGAGGGAGTCGTCATGGAAGGTCTCCGCGGTCGGAAGATTGTGGAAGGAACTGCCGGATCCGCGGAAGCAGAGCCGGCGGACAACGTTGAGCGGGTGCGAGATCGCTCGATGCGATCCGCTTCAACCTGAGAGTATGGCGTTGAGCAGGGTTGCCTCGCAACTGAGTCGGCGAACTCCTCCGCCTCTGAGCGGTCCACCCTCATCGCGGCTGAGTACTCCGCCGCAAGTCGCAATCCTCGACACTCAACCGGGGCAGCCATTCAGATTGCTAATCTTCTTCACACCGCGAGTTACGGCGAAGCGATTAATCTCCGATCGTCTTGTTGAAAACACAGTCCCAAACAACCGGTCGACGCCCTGCAATTTCTCAAGTCGGAAATTCCACACGTCCGCGCTGGTCCCAAGTCGAGTCAGCAGCAGGACGACGTGCAAATGGTTGTCGAGCACCGCAAAACCAGCAACATCGACGGCGAAAATTCTGACCAAGTCCTTCAGTCGATCCTCGATCCCCTGTGTCACCGCATCGATCGGCGCTGCTGAATCAGTTCGAGATTGTGGGTGACCATGTCGGGGTTGGCTCCATGTTGCCGCGCTTGGCGCAGGTCGGCTTCGGCGGCTGCAAGGTTGTTGCGTTGGAAGTGCAACATGGCTCGGTTGAGCCACGCAGCGGCGAAGGCCGCGTCGAGTTCCAGAGCGCGGTTGTAATCGCGCAGCGCGGGATCGAACTGCTGGAGTGCCATGAGCGACAACGCTCGGTTGTAGAAACATCCAGCCAACTTTGGTGCGGCTCCGATACAGACGCTGAAGGCGGCGACCGCTTCGTCGTGCCGGCCAAGTCGCTGGGCGCATAGGCCAAAATAAAAGTTCGGCCAGGGATCGGATGGGGCCAGCGTTCGCGCGGCGTCGAGTTCCCGCGCGGCCTCGGAAAGGCGATGTTCATTGAACAATGCTCGACCGACCGCGTAGTGCTCCCACACAGTCAGTCGGTTGGGTAATTCTGCCTGCCGGTCTTGCTCGCGTGGACGGGCCGGAGTGTCCATCCCACGTTCGTCGGTGCGAAGGCCACGTTCGTAATCAAGTACACGGCTGGGGCCGAACAATTCTTCGGCTTCGGCGAGAGTGCGGAGCGAATGATCGCGGCCGGATTCGTCAGTGGTGCCGAGTCGGCGTTGCAGGTTCGCCCAGAAGATGGCGAGGTCGAGCAGATCGATCGTGACGTCGATACTTTCGGACGCCGAAAGTCGTGTTGCGATCTGATGTCGGTGCTCCCAGAATTGACGGCACAGATCGGCTAGTCGTTGACTGCGGTCGGTCGGCAGTTCGGTGCCGGAGAGGACTCGGAGTTGGTCGGCCAGTTGGTGCAGTTCGGCAATCAGGACCTGGCGGCGAGCGGCGGCCAATTGGTCGCGCAGTTGATGTGCAAGTTCACCGCGAAACGGGACGGACTGAAGCAATGACACACCCCGTTCGAGAGATGTCACCGCGTCGCTGGGCTG
>JANNGQ010000314.1:0-1698 GCA_031403975.1 Planctomycetota bacterium | reverse complement strand
GCTGTTTTTGGGCTATTTATAAAATTATGTGGCTTTTTCACGGTCGACTATTTAATAATTCCATTAATGGTGAAATAGAAGGTTGCCCGCACGGGCACAATGTGTAAGGATCCGCGGCCATGAAGGCCCCCTTTTCTGTATTCATCGACAGGAAATGAGATGTGAGCCGTCAACCGCGGGCTGTGGGCCTCATTCGACGGACGGCCACTGTGTTTCGATGGAAAATCCATAGCGCAAACATCATGCGTCAAGGACCATGGCCACGGCAGATGGTTTCCGCTGCAGCCTTCTCGCGATGTTAACAGAATTCCGGATTCGTGGCAGTCTTGGTCTTCGGGCCGATTTTCGCGGCAAAACAGTCTTTCTGAGGATCGCTCGACTTGGACGCCCGGATCAGTCCGGCAGATTGTGACTCGGTGTTTTCAGCAACGTCTTTTACCGCTTTTTCTGTAGCGTTCCTTTCGCAATTCTGCTACGAAGTTTCCTGCAGGCATCTGATTCGACTGAGCGGAGTCGATCGGGTGATTACCCGGTGTCTGCAAATCCATACTGCACTTGTACAGTGTCATCGCCTTTTCATTCGTGTGTGCAACTTTTGGCCGAGGAGACAGTCATGCGTCGTCGCAGTTCCGGGTTTACTCTGATCGAATTACTGGTGGTGATCGCGATTATCGCGATTCTGATCGCTCTCCTGCTGCCGGCCGTACAGCAGGCACGAGAGGCCGCTCGCCGGACGCAGTGTAAGAACAAACTGAAGCAGATCGGGATTGCCGTTCACAACTATCACGACACGTTTCGTGTCTACCCGTTCGGCAAGGGTGCCAGCTATCCTGGTGCCCCTGTTTACGCCCGCTGGTCGCAGCACGCGATGCTTTTGCCCTACATTGAACAGACGAATCTGTACAACTCGATCAACTTTTCGGCGCCGCCGGAAACGCCGGGAATGGGCGGAGTGATCAATTTCATGCCGGCGTATGTGAGCCCGACCGGAATCAACGCTGTGGCCAGCCGAACGGTGGTCTCGATGTTCTTCTGTCCTTCCGACCTGGGCGTGTCGGATCCCTGGTCCGGACAGAACAATTACGCGGCCAATCAGGGCGGATGGCTGTGCGACCGCAGTGACTCACCGGGCACAGCAAACGACAGCTCGCCGGCAGAAGTTCAGACCGGAATCTTTTACTTTCTGAGCCGTTGCAGCAGCCGGGACATTCTGGACGGTATGAGTAACACAGTTTTCTTCAGCGAGCGACGTCGCGGCCAGGGCAATCCGAATCCCCGGACCGACCTGTTCGTGATCCCGCATCAGACTTCCCTGGACGCCACTTACGCGACGTGCCAGGCCATCAATCCGTTGACCGCAACGCCGCTCACCAGCAAATGGGGATATAGCTGGGTCATGGGCGAAAACTGCTGCACTCAATACAACCATGTGGCTGTGCCGAACAGCAAGTCGTGCGCTGGAACCGGCTTCCCCGGCACAATGACCAACATGGCCATGCAAGTGTCCGCCAGCAGTCTGCACACCGGCGGAGTTCACGTCCTGATGGGCGACGGATCGTCTCATTTCTGCAGCGAGAATGTTGACCTTGGCGTCTGGCGCGCAATCGGAAGCCGAGCCGGCGGTGAAGTCGTGCAGCTGCCGTTTTAGGGCTTCGTCAGAGCTGAGTTCTCGAGTCGCCACGCTCGCCAGAGCGTGGG
>JANNGQ010000313.1:0-7072 GCA_031403975.1 Planctomycetota bacterium | reverse complement strand
CGTCAATAGTGAACAAAGTCCGCGGACATATCGCAGCCTGCCGCTGTGAGAAATCACAGCCCGTCGGTTTGTGACTCGCCGCAGTGCGTCCATCGCCGAGTCAGACACGGGCTCGTCCGCCAGACAGATCAGATCGACGGTGGCGCGCGCAGCGAGGAACTTCAGCACGTTCCATGTGCGAATCCGGTCGCCCCGGTCAGGCGGCCAGGGAACTCTGTGAGTGATGTAGAGGATTCTCGCTGACATGAGTTGTTCAAGGTGAGCCGGGCGGCGTCAGCCCCCGGGATGATGCGGCAGAGAATCCGGGGGCAGACGCTTCCCGGCTCACCACTTGTCCACAGACCCCGATCGGAAAGCTGCTCAGTGTTTCTGACATTGTGGACAGCCGAAACTGTGTCAGCAGTTTCGAGAGTTTCGGAGCCGTTGTTTTCAGATTCTGGTAGTGCCGAAACCGTGACCTCAGCGACGCGACCATGCGCGGCTGATCCAGATCCAATTCCCAGGGGTGCAGGTAGACATTCAGAGGACGATCTTCCCTGCGAATCTGCTGCAGCAATCGCGACGTAACGGACCACGGAAACAGCCGGAGATATCCGCCGCCGCCGACCGGCACCGTGAGTCCGGCCACTCGGCACGTCAGGCCGGGGAACTCACGGATGCTGCCGGAGCGAGTCGGAATGATGTGAGGAGCTTTCGGCGACCCGGGAATTCCGTAGCGGTCATGACGCACCGGATAGATGCTTGAATCTGTGTCGAAGGCTTCCTCGACCAGGATATCAAGGGCCCAGAGTGACTGCCGCGTGATCGAAAAACTCGGAGCGCGGAACATTCGCACGGGTTCACCCGTGATGTATTCCAGTGTGTCGCGGGCTCTGATCAGATCCGCTCGAAACCGACTCGCGCCGAGTTCGTACACTAACTGGTGCATGTGACTGTGGCAGCCGATCTCGTGCCCGGCAGACTGGATTTCCCGGACCAGTTCCGGATAACGCTCTGCGACCCAGCCGAGAATGAAGAACGTCCCGCGGGTCGAGTGTTTCGCAGCCAGTTCCAGCATCTGCCGAGTGCTCCGTTCAACGCGGCACTCGTAGTGATCCCAATCGTCCGGGCGAACGACGTCTGCGAACGATGACACATGAAAGTAATCTTCCACATCCACCGTCAACGCGCCATCGAGTTGTGCAGATTGGACAGCCATGAGTTCATTGCTTCAATTCAGCAGCGTTCAAGAGTCCCGTCTCCCTTTTGGGACTGTCGGTTTTATCGTGGGGCAGGCCTCCAGCCTGCCTCGTTGATTCGAAACACATGTGTTCTTTTTGCAAGTCCAGGCAGGCTGGAAGCCTGCCCCACAAGGAATCGCGACTGATCCGACTGTCCCCTTTTCTGCGGGGAGAAGGTGGCCGACCCCGGCGCGCGGGGAGATGAGGGGGTTGCGATTCTCTACGTCTGATTCATCCGCACGACTTCCTGCTGGTAACCATAAGTCTGCCGCTGGAAGTCTGAATCCGCGCCGATCATGATGGCACCCAGTAGTGGCACCTGAAGGCTTCGCAGAGATTCGCGGGCCTGTATCACATACTGCACGCGGCTGTAATCTTTGCGAGTTGAGAGCAACACGACGTCTGCGTTCTGAGCGATCATGGACGGCTCGGCAACAAACAGCAGCGGTGATGTATCTATGATCACAAAGTCAAACTGTGACTTGAGCTGCTGAATCAAGGCTCGGCCGCCGTCGACTGACAGCAGCTGGAGAACTCGCTGATCCACGTCACCGGCTCCTATGAACGTCAGGCCGGGAGCCAGTGTCTGCTGACGGACCTGTTCGAGAGTCGCGTCGCCCCGCAGCAGTTCGCTCAGTCCGGGCCCGAGTCGACCTTCGACGACCAGATGAGCCGATGGACGGCGGAAGTCGCAGTCGACAAGTGCAACCCGCTTCCCGGTTCGGGCAAGACTTGCCGCCAGCTGGCACGAAACCGTCGTCTTGCCTTCATTGGCCGACGCACTGGTGATCAGGATCGAGGCGGGACGCGATGGATCGATGTGCCGCATCAGCAACGTGCGCACCACGTCCATCGATTCTGTGACGGCGCGATTCCATTCGTCGTAGTCAACTTTGCCGGCGAAGATGCCCAGACCCAGCAGTCCGCCCCTGTCGGGAGACGGAATTGTGCCGACAACCCGCAGACCAGCGTCACCGGAAACATCTGTGGCTGCTCCGACTCGGTACGAAAACCACTCGAACAGTGTGAACCCGCAGACGATACATCCGAACGTTGCCAGCCCGGCCAGAATCGACAACTGGGTCTTCTTCTTGATTTCCGGCTCTTCGGGAATGTTGGCATCCTGCACGACGGTGATGCGATCCGGGGCATGCAGCTCAAGCTCTCGGGTGTATTTTTCCTTCTGCAGATCATCACGATGCCTGATATCCTGAGCGATTTTGCTCTTCTCTTCTTCAAGTTCGAGGCTGCGTGAATTCACCTCCTCCAGTCGATTCGTCTGCAGATCAATGTCGGCCTGCAACTGTTCTTTCTGACGGTTCAGACTGTCCAGCCTGGAGATTGCGGTGGTTCCGACTGCGGAACCCGGTTCGGGTACCCCGAACATGCCCCGGAGTAACTGTTCCTGTTTCCGCAGA
The DNA here is from genome assembly GCA_031403975.1 of Planctomycetota bacterium. GTDB lineage: Bacteria > Planctomycetota > Planctomycetia > Planctomycetales > Planctomycetaceae > SXXK01. Next base: position 4,434 of record JANNGQ010000313.1, on the reverse strand, counting down.
TTCATCAGGTCCGGGTGAATCGGGTTGCTGAGCTGTGATTCAAACTGTGCGATCTTCTGTTGAATCAGGAACAGCCGTTCCTGGAACGATTGCCCGGCATTCGGTGCGTTGAATCGGCCAGACGTTGCGGCCCCGGAAACAGTCAGATCCAGCAGAGAGTCTGCGGGCAGCGGGTTTGGCAGAAGGCCGGGCTGTGACCCTGACGCGCGTGCCGCTTCTTCGGCGCGAATGCGGGCATTCAATTCCCGCATCGTCTTTTGATAATCGTTGATGTTGTCCAGAATCAGATCCTGCTGAATCGCGGCAATCTCTGAATCACCTGTGCCGAGACTTTCGGCCAGCCTGGCGATGCGTTCCTGTGCGGCCAGCACAGTCTTATTGACTTCATCAAATCGCTCTTCCAGCCTTTGAAGCTCGTCGATCTTCTGGTTCTTTGCCATGTAGACGGCTTGTTCCAGATACGCATCTTTGACGGCATTCAGAATCAGGGCCAGGTCGCGAGGATGTTCACCTTCGAGGCTGACTTTCAGAAACTCGGCACTGATGGAATCGTCCGCGTCCAGCTTGCCCATCAGCCAGTCCACAGGATGTGTGACCTGTTTCAGAGTCGGACATTCAGACACCTGCGGATTGCGCAGTGCGGCAGTCAGCACAGATCGGCTGAGCATATAGTTCTTCTGCGTTTCGCGATAAGTCAGGAAATCCGTTTCGCGCTGCGGTGAGTCCTGAAAAGCCAGCCTGCTTTCATACTGCTGGATCTTCAGGATGGCGGACGACTGGTACGTCGCCGGATTCAGTTCCCAGACGGCTCCCGTCGCGATCAACGCCGCGGGAATCGCGAGCGCCAGTGCCGGAATCCAGCGACGACGCAGGGCAGTCAGGATTCCGATCGCCGTCAGTTCACGCCCCAGGGGTGCCGATGTGCTGCGCCCCGATGTGCCCTCCGGACGGCTGCTGATGCGCAGCGCTGGCACTTGTCCGGTGAGGGGGTCCTGAGTCTGGACGGTCATCGTCGTCGGTCTCCGATCTCTGCAGCAGCATTCCCTCTGCGAAGAGAACCGCTCGTCAGCCTGAAGAGCCCGGCGGTTACTGTTCCGGCTGCCCGTACTCAGAGCCCGGGAACGCCCCCGACGCAGAGCAATCATTGTTGCAGCCTGCCGGAAACGTACACCAGAAAATCAACATGTGTCTGAAACGCGAAACAATTGACTCAACGCGGACACCTGGAATGTTCGGAAAACTCAACCGATTCACTCTGGGAGAATTGTGCCCGTCAGGGGCTGGAACACTTCTGTTCCGACTCTTCCGGCTGTGACGACTGTGCAACGCCGGCGCGCAACTCAACTGCAGCACCTTATCGTGCGATGGAGGTCTCAATCAAGGCCAGTAACTGGTCGGCAACGTCGTCCTTTGTCCCCGTCATTCGGGCAATGGTAGCGGCGTCCGGCGAAAGAACTTCCACAGAGTTCGTCAGCGATCCGATTGCCGACGTGTCGTTGAGCACGATGCAGTCACAGTTCTTCATCCGCAGTTTTCGCATGGCGTTGTTGCGGGGATCCTGTGACTCCAGCGCGAAACCGACAACCCAGCGATGACCTTTCTGGCTCCCGAGTTCCGCGAGCACGTCCGACGTTTCCATCAATTCCAGGACAATCGGCCGCCCAGTTTTCGTGATCTTGCCAGAGATTCGCTCCCTGGGTCGATAATCGCAGACCGCTGCGGTTGCGATGACTCCGTCACAGTCGGGAAACAATTCCAGACATCGCTGACGCAGTTCGTCTGTCGTTTCAATGCGGTGCACCTCGCAGCCCTCAGGAGGCTGTTGCGCGACCGGTCCGGTCACCAGAAACACTTGATGTCCGTGGACAATCGCTGCCGCCGCCAGTGAATAACCCATCCGTCCGCTGCTGGCGTTGGAAAGGAATCGCACATCATCGATGTACTCCCGTGTCGGGCCGGCAGTGATCAGGATTTTCATAATGACACGTTTTCACTTCTCGCCGTTTCGGCGAGCGGTGGGTGTCAACCCACCGAGGACTTGAACACGTCCGCTTGCCGGGATTCAGATTGTAACGTCCCGGCGTATAGTGTTCCGACAGATTTCAGGAACCAGCAATGATGGCCCGAAAGGCGGCGGTTCTGATGACGTCAACGCTGGGGCTGGTGTCGGTCGTGCTGCTGACGACGCATGCGCCGAAGCCGTACAGAGTGGTGACGAAGGCCGCGGTGAAGTTGAGGGAAGATTTAACTCATTCAGCACAGATGCCCCCGGGCGACCTGACAGCGTACAGGCTGACGGCAAAGCCCTTGCCGGACGCGCCACCGGTGGTGCGAGTGGCGGTCGGCGATGAGATCATGACGGGAGATCTGGAACGGCGGCGAGTGACGCTTCCGGATGGATCGGTGCTGTTTGTGAACAGTGATTCGCAGGTGAAAATCGCGACCGAGCGACGGGTTGAAGTGGTTCGAGGAGAGGTATTTGTTGAGGTCGTGCCGGAGTTTGATGAGCAGGGAATCAAATCACCTTTCGAAGTCGTCACGCCGCAGCGAACGGTCACGGCACTCGGGACGAAGTTTGCGGTCACGGTGGATGATTCTGAGACGGATGTCATGGTGACGCAGGGGAGCGTGGTCGTTTCCGGTGTCGGTGAGGTTCTGGGAGCAGGTCAGCGCGTGGTTCTTCGGGAAGTGACCGAGGACGCAGTGCAGAGGCCCGTGCAGCCTCAACACGACCTCGGGGGCGTGAAGGCCGATGCTGCGGGCGGCTATGTGCTGACTTCAGCGCCGCGAGCAGCGGTTGAGCTGGAGTGGACGCGGGATCTGCTGGCGGCTGCGACCGGGCCGTTAGTCCCGACGAGTGAATACTCCGGCGGTGCATTGGTGACCGTCGATCCGAATGGACAGAGCAACAAACTGAGTCTTCGTAAGTTTCACGTTGACGTGCATATCGAAGACGGATTTGCCCGCACGTCAATTGATCAGACATATTTCAATCACACATGGAACCGCCTCGAAGGGACTTTTCATTTCCCTCTGCCGACCGATGCGTCCTTGTCGCGGCTGGCAATGTATGTGAACGGCAAGCTGATGGAGGGCGGCATGGCTGAACGTCAGCATGCTCGAAACACCTTCGAACAGATTGTGCATAAAATGCAGGACCCGGCACTGCTCGAATGGGTTGACGGCAGCACGTTCAAGATGCGTGTGTTCCCGTTGGAGCCGCGACAGGAAAAAAGAATCGTGCTGAGTTACTCGCAGCGGCTGAATGCTGAAGAAGGGCAGCATTCGTATCGCTTTCCCGCCGGCCACACGATGGACGCCGTTCGCGAATGGTCGGCACATGTGCGTGTGTCGGGCGGTGCGGAATTGAAGTGGCATTCAGATTCGCATGCCATGACGGCCACCACGGATGAAGCGGGCGATCTGCTTCTGGATGGGGCTCTGAAGAATGCTCTGATGGACCGGGATTTCATTCTGCGGGTTCACGCCTCTTTCCCTTCTCTTCCTGGCAAGGGGGAGCCGCTTTCGCTGCGTCAGCACGTTGAGTTGCCGACCCTGGCCGATCCCGGCGCGCCGGGAGATGAGGGGGTTCGCGGGGAAAGCGGAAAGCCGAAAGCCGAAAGCCGAAATCGGAATTGAATCGCAAAGCCCCCTCACCCTGGCCCTCTCCCCCGAAACGGGGGAGAGGGGACAATCGCGGGGAGCTGCATTTGCTTCGAACACGCACGACGGCCAGCAGTACCTCATGCTCCGCCTCCGCCTGGACCTGCCGGGTGAGATTCAGCGAAGGCCGCATCATTGGGTGTTTCTGTTCGAGCGATCCGGGGACCGAAATCCGCTGCTGGCGCGGACACAGATTGAGATCGCGCGGACTTTGCTGCAGAACGCGGAGCACTCGGACACGTATTCGATTATCGAGGCGTCAACGCGTTCGCAGCTGTATTCGACTGAGCCGCAAATCTGCACACCTGAGAACACCGCTGCTGCTGTGCGACATCTGGAGAATGCTCATCTCGTTGGTGCCCTGGACCTGGCGTCGGGGCTGAAAATGTGCAGCGCCGCCGCCGGGCAAGGCGGGCAGCTGAAAACGGAAAGCCCTGACGCTGAGATTGCCACACCGGTGATCGTCCATCTCGGCTCCGGAATGCCGGCACTTGGCGAACGCGACGCGGGCAAACTGGCCGAATTGCTTCCTGCAGGAACTCATTATGTCGGCATCGGCGTTGGTCGACGCTGGAATCAGGCGTTGATGAAACTTGCCGCGTCGCGAACCGGCGGCATGAGCACTCAGATCAACCCCGATGAAGACGTAGCGTGGCGAGCGTTTGATGTATTTGGAAAGCTGCATTCGCCACGGCTGGTAAACATTCTGGTGCAACCGAATCCTCAAAGCAAAACGCCTGCAGCTTCCACTGGCACTACTCCCCCTGGCCA
>JANNGQ010000312.1:0-2209 GCA_031403975.1 Planctomycetota bacterium | reverse complement strand
CACAGCGTCGTTCTTTGGCGCATTGAATGCCCTTGGGATTTCGATTCTCGGCGAGTATGTCATTCGAATCTACGACCAGGTCCGCAGCCGTCCGGTGTATCTCGCCGAACAGGTCGTCAGGCGGATCAAACTCCCGGCGACAGAGTCAGCGGATGATGTCGGAGCCATCGGAAGCAATGTGGATCGGATCGAGTTGCTGCTGGAGTCCCTTGAAAAGGAATACAGGACCAGCCCTCAGACTCTTCCGCAGGCAGACTCCGCGATACCCTCAGCCTGCGAATTCTGATCCAATTCGATTCTTCTGAATCTGTCGATCTGTATCTCATTGGTCATCGGGCAATTTCATGAAAATCACGATGATCGGAACCGGCTACGTCGGGCTCGTCACAGGTACTTGCTTTGCGGAGAGCGGCAATGACGTGACCTGCCTGGACGTCGACGTCCGAAAAGTCGCTCTGCTCAACAGCGGCGGTGTTCCGATCTATGAGCCCGGCCTGGAGGAACTCGTCAGACGCAATGTGTCATCCGGCCGACTGAAATTCACGACCAGCTATGAGGATGCGATCAAGAGCGCTCAATGCGTCTTCATCTGCGTCGGGACTCCTCAGGACGATACCGGTGCAGCGGATCTGCGTTATGTTCGGGCGGCCGCGGAAGACATGGCAGCGCACCTGAAACCGAACACCGTGGTCGTCTGTAAGAGTACCGTTCCCGTCGGCACAAACCGCAGAGTGGCCGAGTGGATCAAAGCCAAAACGCCGACGAAGTTCTTCGTTGCCTCCAATCCGGAGTTCCTGAAGGAAGGCGCGGCGATTGATGACTTTACGAAACCCGACCGGGTCGTCGTCGGCATTGATGACGAAGAAGCTGCCGATGTCCTGCAGGAACTTTACAAACCGTTCCTGCGCACGGAAAAGCCGTTCATCATTGTCGGAATTGAAAGCGCCGAGATGATCAAATATGCGGCCAACTGCATGCTGGCCACGAAAATCAGTTTCATCAACGAAATGGCCAACATCTGCGAAAAGGTCGGCGCCGATATCAACGAAGTCCGCAAGGGCATCGGCCACGATGCACGAATCGGATTCGCATTCCTGTTCCCGGGTGTCGGCTACGGCGGTTCGTGCTTTCCAAAAGACGTCCGTGCGCTCGCGGCACTGGCATCAGAACACGGAATTGAGCCGCGGATCATGCGAACCGTCGACGAAACCAACAATCAGCAGAAGCATGTGCTATTTCGAAAGCTGCACGAATTCTTCGGCGGGGATCTCAAAGACCGGACGATTGCCGTCTGGGGGCTGTCGTTCAAGCCTCGTACCGACGACATTCGCGAAGCACCGGCACTGGTACTGATTCGGAGTCTGCTCGACGCGGGAGCAATCGTGCGCGTCCACGATCCCGTGGCACTGGAGAATGTCCGCAGCGAAATCGGTGAGACCGTCACCTACTGTGTGCACCATTACGAGGCCTGCGACGGCGCGGACGCCATCGCAATCGTGACGGAATGGAATGAGTTCCGGAATCCCGACTTTGACTACATCAAGCTCAAGATGAAGTCGCCCGTGATTTTCGATGGACGCAATCTCTACGATCGCAGGAAAATGGCCGCTCGCGGCTTCCATTACAGCGGCATCGGCCTGAGTGCCCTGCCCGTCGGAAACGGCTAAGGTCGTCGTTCCGTCCCTTCTCCCTCGGGACTGTCGGTTTTGTCGTGGGGCTGGCTTTCAGCCTGCCTCGTCTATTCAAAAACACTGTGTCTTTTTCAGTCCAGGCAGGCTGAAAGCCTGCCCCACAAGGAACCGCGACTAATCCGACAGTCCCCTCGCTTCTGGGGGAGCTGTTTTCGTTGCGTCGGGCTGTTGAGTTGCCGACGCTGGCCGATCCCGGCGCGCCGGGAGATGAGGGGGCTTGCTCACACTGACCCTCTCCCCCGTTGGCAGGCGATTTGAAATGGTGCGCCGATCGACGGGGGAGAGGGGACTGCGCTTGGCGCACACCTGTCCCTTCTCCCCCGTTTCGGGGGAGAAGGTGGCCGTCAGGCCGGATGAGCGGCTGTGTTGGATTTCACGTGGTTTGCTGGAGAATCAGTTTTTTCCAGGGTGTCATAGTTTTGATCATGGCGTTGAGCATCGTGAGGAGTTTTCTCATACATGCTGTGATGACCACTTTCTTGGCTTTTCCTTTGGCAGCCAGTCGGTTGGCGAAGGCT
>JANNGQ010000311.1:0-2300 GCA_031403975.1 Planctomycetota bacterium | reverse complement strand
GTCCTCAGATCCGTTCCGTGGAACACATGAGCGCTCCCCGGTTCAATGGATCTCAGCGGCGACCATTCCGCGACACTTGCCTGGCAAAGCTGATATTCGCCGAGCCGCGCTGCGTCGCTTTCGGCTGCTGCAACCTGTGCGCCCTGTCCTGGTATGCCGTCTGGTTCAAACTCCACTTCGATCCATGGCAGCAGAACGCCAGCAATCCCTGCAAAACACAGCAGCAGCATCAGCAGCGACGGCAGTTTTACTCTTTGGTCAGCCGCTTTCGCTGTATCCCCTGTGACAAGTCGCCACGCCGCGAAGGCTTCCCTGTCGACAATCGTCGAGAATCCCGGGCGGGGTTCACTCGGAGCGATCCCGACGGCTCGACCATCGGAGGCCAAAGTCCCCGACGAGATCTGCTCGACTTTTGAGCGCAGCTCGCGAGCACTCTGAAAGCGACGCTCCGGTTCTCGCGCCATCGCCTGCAGGACAACTTCGTCCCAACGGATATCGACGCCGGATTTCTGCGACGGCGGGGCGAAATGGCCGGCCGGGATGTCGCCCGTCAGCATCTCGTAAAACACCACACCCAGAGAATAGATATCAGCGCGATGGTCCACATTCCTTGAGCCTGCCATTTGTTCAGGAGCCATGTACCGTGGAGTTCCCATCACCTGATGAGTCCCGGTCAGGGTGAAATCATCGGTCGCATGGCCCGCGAGTTTGGCGAGCCCGAAGTCGGCGATTTTTACGCGGCCGCGAGAGTCAAGCATGATGTTCTCCGGCTTGATGTCGCGATGGACCACTCCTTCATCATGTGCGAACTGCAGAGCCTCACAGACCTGCGGCACGATTGTCACCGCCAGCTCGGGGGGCAGCTGTTTCGAGTCCATCAGTTGCCGCAGATTGACTCCGTCGACGTACTCCATGATGAAATAGAACAACAGACGTGCATTCGTTCCGATTGCTCCCTGCACGGCGACAGATCCAGCGTCCGTCCGGATTTCGCCGAAGTCATGGACTCCCACAATGTTGGGATGGCTCAGCCGGGCCAGGGTCCGCGCTTCGCGCATGAATCGTTCGGCAAACGCCGGATCGTCGGAGGCTTCCGGGCGGATAATCTTGACCGCCACCAGCCGATCCAGCTTCAGCTGCCGAGCCTTGTACACGGCTCCCATCCCGCCCTGGCCAATCAGTTCGAGAATCTCGAGCTGCGGAAAATGCGGCGCAAGCTCGCGCGGGTCCGGCGCGATCAGGCGGCTGCCCTGGGGAGTCGTTGCCGCGAACGCTGCCAGCGGAGACCTGCCAGCATGGCCAGGCGCACCGGCTCCCAGCCCCTGTGCCAGCATGCAGTCCGGGCAAAGTCCCGCCGGCGAATTCGCCGGAATCGGCCTGCGACATTCTGGACAGGTGATGGAAGCGGTCATCTCGAGACTCCGGGATATGGTCTGGCGCGGTGAATTGAAGGACGGACCTTGCACGGCTGCAGGAATAGATTCCGGAATTGCGGCGTGCTGTTACAAGCAACTCACTGATTTTCTTCGCGAATCGCCAGACGCAATGAATTCAGCTCATCATCGATGGTTGCTCCGTCCTCAATTGTGCAGGCCACTTCCTGCCGAAGCAGCTCTCGATATCGCTCTCGCAGCCTGTGTACGGCGACTCGCAGTGCGCCTTCGGACATGTTCAGAGCTACAGCCGCTACCGAGTATCCGCCGGCGCTCGTTGAACCGACCAGGAACGTACGACAATTCTCGAACAGCGACACTTTGTTCTTCTCAAGGTACTCAGCACGAAGTTGTTCCACGACTCGGTTCAGCAACGTCATCGCCCACTGCCGCTCAAAGATCCGCTCCGCAGTCTGTCCGTCTGTCAGGCTGGAGGCATACAGCTGTTCGCGGCTCTCGAAATCCAGCGTCAATGGTTTCCGACCGCCCCCGCGCTTGACGGCGTGGTCCCGGTCGCGTTCCTTCAAAAGAAATCGCTGAAAGATTGTCAGAAGAAATGTCCTGAAGCGACCTCGTTCCGGGTCAGCAGATTCCAGAAACTGCTTTTCCAGGAGTCGCAAAAAGAACTCCTGTGTCAGATCAGCGGCGTCCTCTGCCGCATACCCGCGCCGGCGCGCATAGGCATAGAGCGGAAACCAATAGGCACTGCACAGCGTTTCGAGTGCCTTCGCTGATTCTGCCGAGGATTGCTGCCCGGCATTCAGCACAAGACTCCATCGAGTTGTCGCAAAATGCGCGGCAGCGGATTGAGTCATGGCGGCACCATTCTGAACGGACGGCTGACGGCCGCAGCTCTTACATTTACGG
>JANNGQ010000310.1:0-5623 GCA_031403975.1 Planctomycetota bacterium | reverse complement strand
CAAAGCCGTCTCCCTCCTCGCCACTGTTAGCTTTCCGGCTTTCCGCTTTCCGCTTTCCGCTTTTGCCACAATCAGAATCTCGGAGGGCTCACGCACGCCGCTCGCCTGAATCCGCCGCGTCGCCGGTATCGGAATGTTTCTCGCACCACTCAGATATCCGCCCGTCAGTGACGTTTTGCTCGTCTTCAACTCCACCGGTGTCCCTTCAGCAACGACCGTGCCTCCGAGCCGCCCGGCTCCCGGACCAAAGTCGTACAACCGGTCGGCGGCTTCGAGGACTTCGCGATCATGTTCGACCAGCAGGACCGTATTCCCCAGGTCCCGCAGTCGCTTGAGCGCCGTGATCAGTCTTCCGTTGTCGCGCGGATGCAGGCCGATCGTGGGTTCATCGAGCACATACAGGACGCCCGTCAATGATCGTCCGGCCTGGCCTGCCAGGCGGATACGCTGCGACTCACCGCCGGATAATGTCGGCATTCCGCGGTCGAGCGTGAGATATTCCAGCCCGACTTCGATGAGGAAGCTCAACCTGTGCGTGGCTTCGTTCAGCAGATCCCCGGCGATCTTCTTCTCAGACTTCGACAGCTTCAGTTCTTTCAGAAACGCCAGCGATTCTGACAACGGCATCCGGCACAACTGCGGCAGCGTCAGGGCACGGAGTTTCACCGCGGACGCCTCCGATTCCAGTCGGCTGCCGCTGCACATCGAACAATCTCGTTCGCCCGCCATTTCGATCAGCGCCTTGCGGTGCGAGAACGACAGTCGCGACGCCGCTTCAATGGCCGGGTAAAGACCCTTGTAACGAAAGCGGAAACTACTGTTGTCCCGCCGCTCCGCCGGCGGGGATTCTGTTTCGCTGATGCTGGTCAATTCCCGCCGACGGAGCGGCGGTCCAACAGTTGCCGGGACAGCAGCAGGCTGGACCTCAACCCATCGCTCGTCATCGCCGTACAGCACGAGTCGCTGTTGAGGCTGTGTCAGCAGATACCATGGTCGATCAAGCGGCAGATCGAACGTCGCGGACATTGCCTGCAGCATCCTCCGGAATGGAGCGTTTGTCGTCGGATCCGGCCAGGCACCGATCGCTCCGTCCAGCAGGCTCCGTTCAGGACTGGTGACCAGCAGCGACTGATTTGCACCGAATTCCGTACCCAGTCCTTCGCACGCATGACACCAGCCGAGCGGACTGTTGAACGAGAACTTCTGCGGTGTCTGTCGTTCGAACGAACGCTGGCAACGGCTGCAGGACAGGTGCAGGCTGAATCGATGAGTCACCCAATTCGGTTCCTCCTTCGTGGCATCAGCAACGGCGACGTGAATGATGCCCTTCCCGATGTCCAATGCCAGCTCGATCGAATCCGCAATCCGGCCGCGTTGTTTTGTGTGTTGAAAAAGGTGTCTGGAACTCTCCGGCACTACTTCTTGTCCAGGGTTGTGAGGTGCCTCCAAAGTTCCAGACACCTTTTTCAACGGGCCGTTCCCATCGACAGTGATCCGATCCACCACGACTTCGACCGTGTGTTTCCTTCGATGATCGATCTCCGGAACAGCTTCCATCGGATACGTCGTCCCGTCGACTCGCACCCGTGCGAAGCCACTGCCTCGCAGTCGATCCCAGACCTTCGCAAACGGCGTTGACCGATCAACGTCAACCGGAGCGAGGAGCAGCAGTTTTGCTCCGGAGCCCAGCTTCAGTACGCCGTCCACAATCTGATCGGTCGTCTGCTGCACTGCCGGAATATAACACTTCGGACAATGCATCTCACCGAGCCGAGCGAAGAGGACTCGCAGATAGTCATAGACTTCGGTCACCGTGCCTACGGTCGAACGCGGCGTCGAGCCGACTGTTTTCTGTTCGATGGCGATCGCCGGGCTGAGTCCCTGAATGCTGTCGACTCTCGGCTTCGGCATCTGCCCCAGAAACTGCCGCGCGTACGACGAAAGACTTTCGACATACCGCCGCTGGCCTTCCGCGTAAAGTGTGACCATTGCCAGCGATGTCTTGCCGCAGCCGCTGGGGCCCCAGAAGACACTCATCGACTCGCGCGGAACTTCCAGATTGATGTTCTGAAGATTGTGCTGCGCGGCACCTGTGATGCGAATCGTCTGACTCAGCAGAAACGGGTCACGACCAGAAGCCCGGCTTTTTTGAGAAGCCGGGCTTCTTGACTTCTTCCATTTGATTCCAGGCAAAACTCCCCGCAACGCAACGCCCGTGTGAGAATCGGCACATGCGGCGACATCTTCCGGTGTGCCTTCGACGATGATGCGGCCTCCCCCGGCCCCGCCCTCCGGACCGATGTCAATCAGCCAGTCGGCCGTCTTGATGACGTCCAGATTGTGCTCGATCACAATGACCGTATTGCCACCGTCAACGAAACCCTGCAGAACCTCAATCAGCTTTTTCACGTCGGCAAAATGCAACCCTGTCGTGGGCTCGTCAAGCAGATACAGCGTCTTTCCTGTGGATCGCTTACCCAGTTCCCGGGCCAGCTTCACCCGTTGTGCTTCGCCGCCGGAGAGAGTCGGTGACGCCTGTCCGAGCTGCATATAGTCCAGCCCGACCGCTGACAGCGTCTGCAGCAATTGCCTGATCTTCGGAAAGCTCTCGAACAGCGTCAGCGCATCTCGGATCTCCAGATTCAGCACGTCGGCGATACTCTTGTCCCGGAACTTCACCTCCAGAGTTTCATGGCTGAAACGCCGACCTTCGCACACGCTGCACGGAATCCAGATGTCCGCGAGGAAGTCCATTTCCAGCTTTGTTGCCCCATGACCTTCGCAGGCTTCGCAGCGCCCGTCCGCAACGTTGAAACTGAAACGGCCCTCTTTGTAGCCGCGCATTTTTGACTTCGGCAGCTGCGTAAACAGCTTGCGGATCTCGTCGAACACTTTGACATACGTGGCCGGGTTCGAACGCGGCGTCCGACCGATGGGTGACTGATCGATGTCGATCCCCTTGTCGATCAGTTCCAGTCCCGTCACCTTCTGGTGCCTGCCCGGATCGCCGACGCCTTTGTTGAGATCGCGATTGACGACCGGCCACAGAATGTCGTTGACGAGCGAACTCTTGCCGGAGCCACTGACGCCCGTCACGCCGATCAGCCGACCCACAGGAAATTTCACCGTCACGTTCTTAAGATTGTTGTGCGCGGCCTTGTGGACAACGATCGAGCCTCGATCCGGGTTACGACGAGTCTTCGGGATCTCAATCGACTGCCGACCGGACAGAAACTGCCCTGTCACACTGCGATCACAATTCAGCAGTTCTGGCAGGGATCCTTCGACGACGACTTCGCCGCCCAGAACTCCAGGTCCCGGCCCGAAGTCGACAATGTGATCCGCTGCCCGCATCGTCTCTTCATCGTGCTCAACGACGATCACTGTGTTGCCCTGATCGCGAAGATGCTGCAGGCTCGAAAGCAGCATCCGGTTGTCACGCGGATGAAGCCCGATCGAGGGCTCATCGAGAATATACACAACCCCCATCAGCCCGCAGCCGATCTGCCCCGCCAGCCGGATCCGTTGAGACTCGCCGCCGGAGAGCGTCGGAGCCGACCGGTCCAGTGTCAGATAATCCAGTCCGCACTGCAGCAGAAATCCCAGCCGGCCACGGATCTCCTTCAACGCTTCCTCGGCAATGAACTGCAGCGTGGCATCAAGCTCCAGTGAGTCGAAGAACTCCAGGGCCACTTCAATCGAGAGCGCGCAGATCTGCGGCAGACTGCGTTCAACCGGCAGACCGCGTCGGAGGTAGCGTGAACTCGTCGTTCGCAGCCGGACGTTTCGTGCCTGCCGGTTGAGACGTTCGCCGTGGCATGCCGGGCAGGGAGCCACTTCCATGAATTTTTCCAGCTGCCGGCGACGCATCGGATTTGCCGCAGAGCGAAAACTCTCCAGCAGCCGATTGGCCCAGCCTTCCCACTTTCCGCCGTGCTTCCATGCTCCGCCGCGGGTCCGCCAGGTGAATGTGATGTGCCGTTCACCGGTTCCGTAGAGCCAGAGCTGTCTCGCCGCCTCCGGAATGTCGGCCCATTTCATCTTCAGCAGTGAATCGACTGGCAGACCACAGTCCTGTTCAATGGCATTCGCCGCACCGACGAGAATATGCCGGGGCCAGCGACCCATTTTTGTCCATACCGGCAGAAGCAGCGTTGCCCCTTTCTGAATCGACTTGTTTTCATCCACGATCAGATGATGCATCGGAAAGCCATGGCTCATCCCCAGACCGTGGCAGTCCATGCACATGCCGATCGGACTGTTGAAGCTGAACAGCTGCGGACTCGGCGGCTCGTAGCTCATCCCGCTTTCGGAACAGGCGTAATGAGCGCTGTAGAGGCGGTCCGACGACGCCGACTGGCGAGCAGCGGGCGTCAACCCGCTGAGGCCGCCTGTTCGCATTGTAGCGGGAGCCTCTTCCAGGGTGTCCGCTTCATCGCTGCGCGTTTGTCGCTTCGCCCGTCCTGTGAGCGGGATGGCGCCAGCCACCCCTGAGGATGGTTCCGTGTCGCGGTGAACACCGGCGGCTAGCGACGTACCGCTCAAAGGTGTGTCGACGCTGCAGATCAACCGCCCGTCGGCCAGTTTCAACGCCTGTTCGACGGCTTCCGCCACGCGAGTTCGCTGGTTTCGTCCGGACACGAGTCGATCGATCACGACTTCAATACTGTGCTTGTGATGCTTCCGAAGCACAGGGGCGTCGCTGAGACTGATGACTTCACCGTCAACGCGGGCACGAAGGTAGCCGCGCTTCAGCAGGTCTTCGAACAGATCACGGAATTCACCCTTCTGATTCTGGACCACCGGGGCCAGGATCTGAAACTTCATCCCGGCTGGCTGACTCAACAGACTGTCAATGATCTGATCGGCTGACTGTGCAGCAATCGGTTTGCCGGAGACGTAGCAGTATCCCTGACCGACTCGCGCGAAGAGTACTCGCAGGTAGTCGAAGATTTCCGTGATCGTCCCGACGGTGCTCCGCGGATTACGGCTGGTCGATTTCTGCTGAATCGAAATCGACGGCGCCAGCCCCGTGATGGAATCGACATCCGGCTTCGGCAACTGGCCGAGAAACTGTCGGGCGTACGTCGAAAGCGATTCCACATACCTCCGCTGACCTTCGGCATAGAGCGTATCAAAGGCCAGCGAACTCTTGCCTGATCCGCTGACCCCGGTCATCACAATCAGTTTGTTTCGGGGCAGCGACAGGCTGATGTTGCGCAGATTGTGCTCGCGGGCACCCCGAATCACGATTTCCGAACTTGCCATTGATTCCGATCACTGACCGTAACCGCTGAAGATGAAATTCCGTTGAGTGGCGGATTATAGGATCGCCGCCATGATTTCGCGCGGATCAACAGCCCTGTGTTCGTCGACCGATCGATAACAGGCATCCACCAGAGCCATGGTCAACAGATTCTGACGCCCTGAGAGACTGGACGGCCGGACCACGACGTGCGCGCCGTCTCGACGGAGCCGCGGCCTGGCCGGGCCCTGGAGCAGGCGGAGACGCAGGAGGCGATTCTGCGCTTGGTCGGGGGTCTGCCGGCCGGGCGCGGACACCACCGCACCCACGGTAACCGGGACCGTCAATGCGAACGGCGCGACGAACGTAGCCATCAAC
>JANNGQ010000309.1:0-5729 GCA_031403975.1 Planctomycetota bacterium | reverse complement strand
CTGCAGGCGCGGCTTTTGATTGAGACCCGGACGAACGCTTACCATGTTCGCCGCGGAGCGTTCCCTGAAGAGAACATCAGTGTCTATTTCACCGTCAGGCAGTACGGCAGCATGGACCACGATGCGTCGTTCGCTGACCGCTTCGGACAGCTCCGGCAGAAATGCGACGAACTGCTGGATCAGCATATCGTCGATCAAGTGCTGCTGCCTCTCTCGCAGGCGATTCAGGCGTCATAATTCCGCGCTCGGGGAATGTCGGATTAGTCGCGATTCCTTGTAGGGCAGGCTTTCAGCCTGCTTGAATTGAAAAAACGCATGTGTTTTTGAATCAACGAGGCCGGCTGGAAGCCAGCCCCACGACAAAACCGACCAGGCCGGCTGGAAGCCTGCCCCACGTAGAACCGACGAGGCCGGCTGGAAGCCTGCCCACGATAAAACCGACAGTCCCTTCGCTCAGGAGGAGTTTCCGTGCGTCGGATGATTGACCGCCTGACTCTCAGTTCCCGCGAGTTTGCCCGCAGCCGAACTCTGACTCGCGTTGCATTCTATGCGCTTCTGATGGCGGGTTATGCCGTGATTCCTGCCTGGTTTAAGCACCAGGACGGGTTGCCGCTGCTGGCGGATATCCCGGCAGATCTTCATGCCGCTCTTACGTTGGTGCTTGGCTGGCTGCTGGTCTTTCGCACGAATACTTCGTATGGGCGATGGTGGGAAGCGAGAACACTCTGGGGATCGCTGATCAACGCCGTAAGAAACCTGTCGTTGAAATTCGCCGTTCTGATCGACGCACCAAAAGAAGATCTGATCAGTATTCGGCGGACACTGAAATCCATGGCCTGGATGCTGAAAGACCATCTCCGTGATGGTGCGTCACTTGAGGATGCCGAAGACCTGAAGGATCTGCCTGCGACTCCCCAACATGTTCCCGGTTTTCTGGTCTCGACGCTTTACTCAAAATTGAACGCCTGGAACAAGGCAGGAATCATCAATGGCCAGCAGTTGATTGTGATCGATGAAGACCTGAGGAAGCTGCTTGAGATCGTCGGCGGTTGTGAACGGATCCGGAATACACGACTGGCAAGATCCTACCGGTCATTTGCCAGGCAATGTGTGTTCCTGTATCTGGCAACGCTGCCGTGGGGCATCGTGGATGATTTTGCTTGGTGGACTGTGCCGCTGACCGCGATGCTCAGCTACTTCATGCTGGGCCTGGAAACCGTCGCCGAGCATACCGAAGAACCGTTCGGACATGACGAAGACGACCTTGATCTCGAAGGCATGTGCCGGACAATTGAATCGTCAGTGACGGAGATCTTCGCGTTACGTTCCTCATCGCCCGGGCCGACGGCTGAAAGGAATCCATGAACAGTGATCCTGTGCGAGTCAGCCGGATTGATTTTCTGAAGGCGATTCCTGCGCTGCGGCTGTTCGAAGCAATTCCGCTGGCGTTCTCGCTGCAGACGCTCGTGCCTGCGCTGATTGTCGTTCTTGCAGGACGTTGGATTCTCACGATCGCCCCAGGAGAGGAGTTCGATCAACCGCACTTCTACGACTGGCCTGGAATGGGGTATGGTCCCGAACTCTTGTCGTCGCTCTTATCTACTCTGCGACTAGTCTCTGCACGCGGGCTCGCAGTTGGCGCAGGTGCGTTCGTGCGACTAGGGCTGCTCGCCTCTATTCTCGCCATTCTGGGTGTGACTGTGGCACGCGCTGCGGGACTCCAGTTCTGCAGTGATCGTCGAGTCGGTCTATTCCGTTCCGTTCGTTATGCGATCAGCTCCTGGAAGTCCATGTGCATTGGACTTGTCCTGATATCACTGATTTGCGGAATCGTTGTACTCGGATTCAGATTTCTGGTGATGGTGACTGTTGTTGCTCCGAAGCCGGAACATTCGGAGTTGATGGGCGTGTTGCCCGGCTGGCTCGGTGGCGTACTTTTGATCGTCCTTCTGCAGATCTGCGTTGGCGCCTGGCTGTTGTCCCTCGCGGCAATCGGAGTCGATTCGTGCGACGGACCCGAATCGTTGAGTCGAGGAATCTGTTTTGTGTTATCAAGATTTCGAATGACAATCGTGTACGTGGCGATCGTTATGATGTTCTGCGCCTCGACGCCATTTGTAGTTTCGTTGACATCCCTCCCAGCGTCTGAACTTGTGAGAGGAGCCAAGTTGGGTGCGTTCAAGACCGACCGCCCCTACTCAACTCAATATCAGTATCTTGATCGACACCCATTCTCGACACTCCATGAACTGGTGTCGGAAACCATCCGCCTGAGTCTGTTTTTTTCCGGCATTACGATCTGCTATGTCCTGCTGCGGCAGGCGGAAGACGGCGTCAGTCTGACGGAAATTGACGGCGGGAAATCGGGCGTATGACGGCGAACGGCAGAGACCAGTCCGAAGACACAGACTTCCACCTACTGGGAGTTCCGTCTGACGATGAGTCTCACATGCTGCGTTCCCGGGAACCGTTTGAGTTGCTCGTGTCGCAGTTTGTCGAGGAACTGCGTGCCGGCAGGAAGCCCTCATTCGAACTCTACGCGCGGAGATTTCCGCCTCATGCGGAACGTATCCGTGAAGTGTTCCCGGTCCTCGCGATGCTTGAGAACGCGAGGATCGAAAAGGAGGCACAGTCGATCCGCCGCAACATGCCCGAACGGTTTCCATTCAGTCGCCTTGGAAACTGCGAGTTGCTGTGCGAACTCGGACGAGGCGGCATGGGCGTTGTCTATCAGGCACGCGATCTCGATTCCGGTCAGCTGGTCGCCTTGAAGATTCTGCCCTGGCGGGTCTCCGTCGTGCCGGAATGGGTGGCTCGCTTCGAGCAGGAAGCCCGCACAGCGGCTCAGCTGCAGCATCGCAACATTGTGTCCGTCTTTCGCTATGGCCAGGAAAACGGTTACTGCTATTTTGTCATGCACTTTGTCAACGGCATCGGGCTGGACCGCGTCATTGAACGACTTCGCGAGGCCGACGGTTTTGTCTACGTGGACGAAATACAGCGGCAGGAATCTGAACGCCCGGCGGGATTTCAGAAAACCGGAGTCACCATACACGGAACTTCTGATGCTGACTCAGTCGAGAAGCGGCGAAAAAAGCTCACGCGCACGTCGTGGAACAATTTCGCAAAAGTCGCACTGCAGGCAACTCAGGCTCTGAGAGCCGCCCATGCCGCCGGGATTCTGCACAACGATATCAAGCCGGGAAACTTGCTGCTGGATGCGGACGGTCGAGTGTGGATCACGGATTTCGGACTTTCCCAATCAATTGAGTCGTCGACCACTGAGAATTCGGAACGCACGATTGCGGGAACGCTGCGATACATGGCTCCTGAGCGATTGCTGGGACAACAGACGGCTGCCTGCGATCTGTACTCCCTGGGGGCGACGCTCTACGAACTCTGCGTTCAGCGACCGGTGTTCGATGACCCGGACCGGGATGAGCTGATCCGCAAAATCAAAGAAGTTGAACCCGTTCGACCACGCGACATCTGCGATGATATCCCGCCCAGTCTGGAAATGATCATTCTGAACTGCCTCGCAAAGCATCCGATGGACCGTTACGCATCGGCAGATGCGATGCTGGCGGATGTACTGAAGCTTTCCCGAGATCAAAGGGTCAGTTCGACCCGGCGCCGCTCATTCTTGAGTTTCTTCCGAGCCGTCCGGAATGCTCTGCCGGGCAGGAAGAAAACGTCGTAGGACTGGGACAGGAATACGTGGGGCACGATTCCATCGTGCCGAGCACGTTAAAAACGTGCTCCACGTCTGGACGGCGACAGTTATTACTTAGCCGGTCCATAGCAGTCTGCGCGACTTCCGTGATTCCACGGATCGCACGCTTCTTTGTAGCTGAAATCGTGAGGTTTCAGTTCGGAACTCCCACGAGTTCCACCACTTTCATGCCGGAACCGATCTACGCAGCCGCGTCGATCGCCGCGACCGGCATCCCGACGACGTCAGGATCATGATCATCTGCCGTGCGACCCTCAGGGATGCGGTCCTTCACGTCATACGCCTGACCGATCGCTCTCAGTGCCCGGATGGACCACCAGGTAATGTCCACTTCCCACCATTTGTGACCGGCCGGAGCAACCGCAGGATGAGCATGATGGTTGTTGTGCCAGCCTTCGCCGTACGCAAGGATCGCAACCCACCAGAGATTCCGCGAATGGTCACGAGTATCGTAATTACGGTATCCCCAGAGATGCGTAGCAGAATTCACGAACCAGGTGCTGTGATAGGCGGCAACCATCCGGACGCACATGCCCCATGTGACAAGGGAAACACCGAATTGCCATCCGCCATAAATCCAGCCACCGGCCAGCAACGGCAGTCCGAAGCCCCACAGCCATAGCGCAAATGTTTTCTCAAAAAACTGCATCACCGGGCGATCCGCAAGTTCCGGCACATATCGACGGTACAGGATGCGGGAAGACTCGGTCGATCGTTTCGGCAACACCCACAGAATATGTGACCACCAGCCGCTGTTTTTCACCGGGGAATGCGGATCGCCTTCCTGATCCGACTTGTGATGATGCAGGCGGTGAGTCGCTGCCCATGTCAGCGGTGAGCCTTCGCCCGATATACAGCCGCAGAGCATCGTCACGAACTCCGCCGGAGCCTTCAGCTTCATTGACTTGTGTGACAGGTATCGATGATAGCCCAGACAGATCCCGATACTGCATGTGACCCAGTGCATCACAACGCAGATTGCAAGTCCCGTCCAGCTGAAGAAGAACGGAGCCGCCAGGGCACCGGCGTGGACAAAGATCAAAAAACCGGCGACGACCCAGTCAACATTACTCCAACGGAGCTGGTCTTCATGAAACGCGGCAACCAGGACATCGGTTTCAGCCTGCGATTTCAGGCGCTTGATCTCGGCACTCGACAAGGATCGTTCCTGAGAAGGTGCGACACAGACGGCAGTACTCATCGATAAACCCCACCAGTTCGGGAGGAGGTAATTGACGAGCCAGTCAGCTTCGTCGATCCGATTCAACGGATCCGGCGGAAAACCTCATGACTCATTTCCTTGCGACAGGCCAAATGTCGGAACGATTGCGTTCCGATCATCCCGGGATCGCATTGCGTCGAATCTTCAACCAATGCGAACGGCCGATGAACTACGGTACGGTTGCTATCGTCGTACGGCAACGGCACCGTGTATGGTCGACGTCATGCGTCTGTCAAAACTATGTCAACGACGTAACATGTCTTCTGATAATGATTTACGAAATGTCTCTGACAGAGAATGACCGCCTCCTTTTTCCTGGAATCCCGCGTTCGGCCGACGTGGCCTCCCCCGGCACCATCAAGTTGCGGGATCACAACAGAATTTCGGCTCCAAAACTCGACCTGGTTCCGAAGGATCACTAAAACGACCATCCCCGGGCACGGAGACATTCGGCGAGATGCAGTTGGGAACTCAACCGCTGCCAGCGTCGAGGCACTTTGGTGTGGCGGAACTCGTGAGAGTTCCGGCCGAATGCGCGCAATGACATCGAGATACGACAACGCGGGTTTAACCATCACCATGTCCGCGCCTTGTTCGATGTCCGAGCGCAACTCGCGTTGCGCCTCCCGGGCGTTCGACGGCTCCATTTGATAGGCGCGACGGTCGCCCACCTGCGGCGCCGACGCCGCGGCGTCACGAAAAGGACCGTAAAAAACGCTGGCGTATTTGGCGGAATAGGCCAGAATGCCAGTCGCGGAACAACCGCTTTTGTCG
>JANNGQ010000308.1:0-4185 GCA_031403975.1 Planctomycetota bacterium | reverse complement strand
CAGTGCTGTTGTTTGTGTGCAGTTCTTCCTGATGCTGTCGGTGCTGCGGCAGATGACGGTGACTGTACCGCTCCTGTTGACAAGTTGTCTTGCGCTGGTCGCATGGCTGATCCAGCCGGAATGGACGTTGCTTCTGATTCCCTATGTGGCCGCAGGGACTGTGTTCGGCATGGTGTCAATCATGATTCAACGACTGATGTCGGAACGCCATGGGCGGTTTCCGCGGACCGCTGCGGTCACAGACTATCCAACCGTCTTTGGTTTTTCCGGACTGCTGGCCCCGTCGGTCGTCGAGCGAAGGGATTCAAAGGCGACGGCGGAACCGCAGCGGTCGGAGATTTCCGCAGGATCGGTGCCATGAGGAATGGTCGGAATTCAGACTGTTTCCGGTTTTTGTGTACGAGGCCGATTGAGTCGCTATGACTCTCCTCAACTTTTTGCTCATCACCCTGCTGCAAGATCCGGCGAATCTGCCGACTGATGCTGCGGCACCGCGCGCAGGGTCTGTGACGGCAGCGACAGACGGAGATGCCGCGAAAGGCGCAGGTCCACCAGAACTCTTCGGACCGCTCGGGACGGAGCACTCCGGGGCGGCGGTGGAGGTACTGCCGCTGGACGAGTTGCGGCGCCGGATCGCCGGCGGGGAAATTGCGCCGGTGCCTCGCAGCCGGCTTCAGGAAGTGCTGCGCAGTTCGGCGACGATTCCGGATGCGGCTGCGGCACGACCGCAAATCCGTGCAGCGCGTTATTCAGCGGTCCTCAGTGGAACTCATCTGGAGTCCGGAACACTGCAGTTTGACGTCTATGATGACCGGGAGTTGCATCCATCCGGACCACTGCTGATCGGCCTGACCAGTCTGCAGCACCTGACAATTTCCGGGATTGACGGATCAATGGCGCTCGGCGCTGATTCGGCCAGGCGACTGTTCCTGCTGGAGTCTGACATTCCCCGGCAACTGAACGGAACCTGGACGTCCGAAGGACTTGTGGCCGGTGACGTTGTTACATTCCGTCTGGAACTGCCGTGGGCGACGACATCCCGTCTGGAACTTACGACAGCAGCCGACATTCAGGTAACGGGAGTCGGCAGTCTGGTGCTGCCGGTCGAGCCGGTCGGCGCGACTCGGCAGTGGACAATTATTCCGGGAGATATTTCTCGGCTGACCTTCAGCTGCCGACTCCGGCGGAGCCTGGCATCGCAGGACTCGCTGTCAATGGTCAGTTTCAGCGCCGGTCATGTGCTGACCGGCGATATCTTTTCGTCGAGGTGGACGCTGGCGCTTCCGCCGGATCTGAGCGACAGTGTGTGGCTCATGGCGCATGTCGCGGCTGGTGTGCGGATCTCAGATGTATCGCTGGATGACCAGCGTCCGGTTGAATGGCAGGTGGTCCGTGACAACGGACAGCAGATCCTGCAGATGATACTCCCGGAGTCAGCCGCTTCAGCCACGCTGATCGTGTCGGCTGCATCGCTGTTTTCGCAGGCCGAAACATGGGACCTGCCGATGCTGTCGATGTCGAAGTGGCAGAGCATGGACGGTCGGCAGAAAGGCCCGGTGCTCGTGCCGATCGGTCAGATCAGCGTACGGCTGCCGCCGTCGATCGGATTGGATGAATGGGTGTTGATCGGAATTCAGGAACGCGACGTTGTCACGAGCCCGGATCAGTCGCGTGAGTATCAACTCACCCAGTATCTTCCGGAAGCCTCGGCGATGGCTCGTACTTCGGTCAGCGTACCGCAGCTGACGGATTCCATTGTGACGATTGTGGAGCCGGCAGGCCGGCTGGCGACCGTTCGGTGCCTGGTCAACGTCGTCTGTGAAGAATCGCCGGTCGTTGAACTCCAATGGCCTGTTTCGCCTGGCTGGAAAGTGATTGCCGCGAGGTATGCCTCGAATTCCAGAGCACTGTTTTTTGAGTCTCAGCAGTCTGATCCTGTGACGACAGCAACTCAGTTGACCGTACATCTGCCGGAGACATTAGAACCTGGCGCCTCACGTGTGATTGAGATCCAGCTGCAGCAATCCGACACCGCAGATTCAGGGACGCTGAGTCTCCCGCTGGCCGAGAGTCCGGAGATCGGGCGAGCGGGTGCTTTGGCTGTATTCCCGCCGGCGTTCTCGCTGAGTTCAGACCTGCAGCGGCACTGGAGCGCCGGACGCAGATCACTGACAATCGACGAAATCCGCCAACGGGTCCGGTGGTTTCCGGAATCCCGGCTCGCCGCCGATGTTCAGGCGTGGGACGTCAGCGATGCGGCCATGCCGGTGGAGACATCCATCAGGGAGAATACGGCGGCAGAAACCGGTGTCATCCGCCGCGAACATGCGATCCGTTTCGACGAAGGAAAGGTTGTCGAGTCATCGCGGCTGGTTCTGCCGCCCGGTCAGATTTCCGGGGAATCCATCGGGCTGCTGCTTCCCGCATCAGTCGGCACTGATCTTCGCTGGTTACTGGATGGCGAACCGGTTGCGGCGCGGCGAGAAGAATTGAATCAGGCGAATTCCGGATGGACGGTCTGGCATGTGCCTCTTGCCGGTCGCGGTGAAGGGCAACCGATCGTTATCCTGTGCCAGGCGATTCACACACCGGAACGAGAATTCACGGCGGCCATCCCATGGCCGGAGACTGCACTGCAGGCACCGGGGACGCTGCAGTTGTTTTCGTCGGGCGCAGGCCTGCTGGAGGTCAGCCAGCTTGCTCCGGAAACTGAGTCGGGAGTGTCTTCTGCCGCAGCCGCGGAACAGTCGACTGTCTGGAGGCTGCCGGACGAAGCGAGGATTGTCCGTGTGCGCGTGGAACAGCATCCCCGGATTGAAGGGGGACAGACGATCGACATTCAGATGCTGCATCTGATCGGCGAGCATTCGGGCGGGCTGGAGCAGGATGTTCTGGCCATCGCGAATGTCAGTCACAGTGCCGGACAGGATTCGCTGCCGCTGTCATTGCCGGACGGAATTCGTCCCCTTGTATTGGTCAACGGCCATCGTGTGCATTTGCGGGAGACGCCGCACGGGCTCGCAATTCCGCTTCCGCCTTCATCAGTCGACAGTCAGGTTCTTCTGACGTGGTCGGAGCCCGCGGAAAGACCGGATGACGTCACAGGTGAACGGCGACTGCCGCGGTTGTTCGTGCGGGACCTGTCTGTGCCTCAGTGTACGCACCATGTGCTCTTGAATCCCGATCTGGAACTGCGGGCAGCAGCAGCCACGTTTGCCGCTTCCGAACCGACGGATGTGATCCGGATTCTCGACCGTCTGCTGAATCAGGGCGGAACCGGTGCGTCGGATTCATCCGGCGGGAGAGTTAATGAGATTCCCGCGGAGGTTCGCCGGTTTGTCTCGCGCTGGCAGCTGAACGCAGCGCAGGGATGGCAGCCTCGCACATTGATCGATACGGCGACATCAGAGGCCGCGATCCCCGTCGAGATCACTCAGACGCGACGCCGCACGGCCATCACCGCCGGCGCCTTCATGCTGCTCATGGCATGCAGTATCGGACTTCGACAGACACTTTTTCAATACCGTCTTACAGCCGCCGGTGTCGCCGTCGGACTGCTGGGTGCCAGTTTCTGTATTGGATCAACGATCGTCGAAGCACTCCTGCGTGGTGCCTACTGGGGACTGACCCTCGGATTGTTGCTGGTGATGTTTTCGCGATGGAAGTGGCAGCGCCGGAACGGAGGGCGTTCGGCAGTCCGGGTGGTTGCGTCGGTCACAATGCTGTTGTCCGCTGGTGACGTCGGTCTTGCCTGGCAACAACCGGCTGCAGACGTTTTCGTACCGGAAATGCCGATCCCGGGCAGCGATATCGTGTATGTCCGTCGGGAACTGGCAGAACAGTGGCAGCGAAATCAAACCTTGCAGGCGATGCAGCCGCCGCAATGTGTGGTGAAATCACTGCGGATGAGGATCGTCGCTGATGATCCGGAGTCCATCGAACTGAATCTGGCTCTGACGGTCGCAGCAGTCAGCGGAGATGCAGGTTCTGAACTCCGTATTCCACTGCTGGGTTCGCATCTGGTTGAATGCCTGGTGGACGGCCGTAAAGTGCTGCCGGAACCTGACGGAGTCGACGCGATACTGGTGCCCGTGCCCGCTTCCGTGCTGGTGAAGTCTGTTCCGCTGGGATTTGCTGCTGCCCGCGGAGACTCTCAGCCGTCCGCTGCAACGGGCGATGATGAGA
>JANNGQ010000307.1:0-21072 GCA_031403975.1 Planctomycetota bacterium | reverse complement strand
CCTTGCCTTCCTCGGCCAGTCGTTTGGCGCGTTCGATGATCAGCTGGCTGATTCGAACGTGGCTTTCGACGTCGCTGTCCAGCGAAGAGGAGATGACTTCACCGTGCACATTCCGGCGCATCTCGGTGACTTCTTCCGGTCGCTCATCGATCAGCAAAACCATCAGATAGATTTCCGGATGATTGATACTGACGGAATTCGCAATGTCCTGGAGCAGCATTGTTTTGCCCGTTCGCGGCGGAGCGACGAGCAGAGCTCGCTGACCCTTACCGACCGGACACAACAGATCCATTACGCGCATGGTGATCGGACGAGGTCCGACTTCCAGCTTAATCTGTTCGAACGGGTTGATCGCTGTCAGCGTGTCGAAGTGTTTGATTTCGGCGTACGCTTCAGGCGTAAAGCCGTCGATCAGTTCGACTTCCCTCAGTCGGGGCCCCTGATTGCGAGTGCCCAGTCCGACGTCACCACGAATCAGTACACCTTCCCGCAGCTGGTACTTTTCGACGAGTGAGCTGGAGACAAATGGATTTGAATCTTCCGCTGCATAGTTTTTCTTAGGTTCACGAAGGAACCCGTAGCCCCGGGGATGCAGTTCCAGGACACCTTCGAACGTGCCTTCGACAATTTCACCCGCGGGCTGAATCGGGCGGCTTCGGCGAGGCATTCCGCGATCCCCGCCACGGCTTCGACCGCCGATGTCCCGGCTCTGACTTCCGCCGCGGCCAGGACCTTCATTCCGGCGTCCTCGTCCGCCGCCAGTGTTGCCGGAGTTGCGGTTGTTGCTGCCGCGTCGTCCACGACTGCTTTCCTGGCGATTGCCTTCGTATCGATTGCCTTCGTAACGGCCACCCTCCGGACGGCCGCTCTCCGGACGGCCGCTGTCGACTCGTCCGCCTTCAGGGCGATTGCCCTCAACCCGGCCACCGTCCTGACGATGACTTTCCGGTCTCGAACCTTCGTATCGATTGCCACCCGTGTAACGTGCGCCGTCGCTGCGAACGCCGTCCGTGCGAGGGCCGTCCGTGCGAGGGCCATTGTCTGGACTGCCGGGGCCATCACCTCCGACTCGGCGACGGCGACGGCGACGACGACGCGGATAGCGGTCGTCCCCGTTTGTGCTGTCCTCCAGGCGGCGCGGGCCATCACTCTCGAATTCAGGGCTGCCCGAATCGCCTTCGCTGTATCCTCCAGCCTCCGCGTCGATGCGGTCATCGAAATCGCCGCGCTCATCTCCCGTCGACGGCTCGTCGTCATAACCACCGCCGCCAGCCGATGCACGTTCAACCAAATCGCCGCCGTCACGTGACACGGAACGGTCCTGTGAATCGCCTTGGTTCTGCGGGTAACCTCCGCGGCCTCGACCACGGCCTCGACCCGGCCCGCGTGAGAATCTTCGGTCATCAGCCCCGCGGCCGACATCACCTTCAGAGCGGTCGCCCGCGGGTGTTCCTGTCGGACCATCATCGTCTCCAAAATCCAGCTCCTCGGAACTGAAATACCGCATTCCGGTCTGCGATTCGACATCAGCGATCTGACGTTCGAAGCGACTGGAAGTCCGCTCACCGCGAGACGATCGCCCGTCCCCGGCGGAGGGTTCGGCACTGGTTTCCGACGATTCATTCTGTTCACGCAGGTCGCCAGGAGGTCTCCGCCCGATGCGTTCCCGGGCGGCCCTCTCGGGGCGCGGGGCAATATCGCCAGCTGGTTCGACGGAGGATTCCTGGTCCGGCCGGGTCACACGACGCTGTCGAGTCGCCCGTTCTCCATTTTCAACGCCAGAACCGAAATCTTCATCCGTTGCCGGCATGGCAGGGGTGTCGTCAGCGTCGGTTTCAGTCGGCACTCGACGGGATCGCGTGGATGGACGGCGAGCGGAATTTGTGGTGCGAGTCGAAGCGCGTCGACGCGGTGTCGGTTCGCTTGTTCCTTCGGAATCGGAACTGCTGGTCGGCATAGATGGAAACCTGAATGAGCCTTGAAGAGTAGGGAGGCGGCGGACGAACGCTCGTCACAGGCCTCGGAAAACGGACCCCTGCGGTATCAACAAACCCTGCATTTTCGGGCAACAGGCCTCGATTATGGGTTTGGCAGCAAGCACCCAGCTTGCTGCACAGCGACCGAAAGAGCCACCAACGGGATTGAGAGAAGCGTCCGGTAACAGAACGCACAAAGAGACTGCCGCAGCGACAGAACCTGTCACCGCAGTTCGCATGAAACATCCCCAACAATCAATCCGACCAGAAACCGTTGTCTGCAACTCCGCAAGGCAGACTCACCGAAGCAAACGTCTGCAGTAGTCAATTCCGAACGCCGAAAGCGTAGCTCGGACAGAGTTGCATCTCGAACGTGGTCGAGGAGAAAATCAGCTTTCAAATGCCGGAACTGTCCGGAAACTCTGCGGAAGATCTCAGAATCGTGCCTGTCCCGATTCTGAAACACTGCAGGGGGTCATCAATCCTGTGACCACCAACCGGAAAGCTCAGTCAGCGAATGGAAGCGTCCAGGGGAGTTCCACTGAGCATCACACACAACCGAGTGCCACCACGAAAGGCAACACATGTCAGCGCCGAAAGCAGACTGACTGAAACCTAGTATTAACGGATCTCAAATCCGTGTCAATTGAACTCTTCGGTCCAAAGTGAAACATTCTGAGGTTGAAAATCACTCAAGGAACTCCGGACACCACAGAACAAGGCAGAGAAAAGCTGAGTTCGGAACGTTTCAGCAGCTGTTTTCCACCGAACGCTATTACTGGAACCGGGTTCCTTCGATCTGGTCCGCTTTCAAGGCACTGCGGATTCGAGTGAACTTCAGAGGATTCTTTTTGAACTGGTCACGATTCTGCGGCGACTGAAACAAATACAGCCGCTCGTCAAAGAATGCACCAAACCGGATACTGCCTGTCACTGCCTTCTGCACATCCGTCAGCACGACCGGGTCACATCCCAGATCCTGCGGAGCGTATTCGGACGGGTTCTTCAGAAAAGTATCCCGCTCGGTTTCTCCGGAGAACTGATATCGAATGCCGCGATAGTCAGCTGACAGCAGCTCCTGCCCGGCGGTCCATTCCCGCTTGTCATGAAGTCGCACAGGACAGAAACCTTCGAGCCCGAGTATCAGTGAGGCAGCAGAGGACACTGAATCTGCAGGAACCGACGTGGCGGCATTTTCGCTCGAGACAATAGCGGGATTTGCGTCCGGCATCGGATCAGCAGGTCGCGGAACGGTCATCGCCCGTCCGCGTGCCGCTATGTCCCGGAGCATAGACAGGTACAACGACCTGGAAAGGTAGCCGATATTGAGTGTCTGCGAACTTCCGTCCGGATAAAGGACTACGTCCCGTGGAACTGTCGACGCACCATACTGGCCCGCCAGATCAGGATCCTGGCTGACGTCCACTTGTACTGAGGAGATTCCGTCGGACAATGACTGCTGCACCTGGTGATCCGAAAACACATCGCGGTCCATCCGCTGGCACGGCCCGCAGTACCAGGCATGAAAGTGGATGAGAACCGGCAGACCTGCGCTGTCAGCCGCGGATTTCGCGGAAACGAATCCCGGCTTCCATCCGTCGGACTGAGCCTCACACAGGGAACTCATCGCTGTGCACGCCAGCACTGGGAGAATGACCATGATTCGCATACGAGTCCGCTCCTTCCGCGCCGTCGGAGTCCGGCAGCGCATAAATCAAGGTGTCCGGGACTTTGGTGGTATCAAACAACAATCCGAAAACCTGCAGCGCGAGTCCCGGCGCGCCGGGATCCAGATACACTTTTCAACAGCTTTCCGACCAGAAAGGGTCGACCGCTGCGAAGTGTGGCTGGCGCACGCTGACGTCGGGCGTGCTGCATGGGCTATCGGCAGATTTCGCGCATCATTCAAGCGACACCGGGTTGCGAGTTTCCGAAATCGCATTCAAAGCCACGGATCGTCTCATTCTTTCGAGCAGTCGCTGGCCAACAGTTGTGTCGATTACACCATGTGAGTAAATCGTGTGATCGGGGTTCCTGTTGCCAATAACGCCGCAGTCTCAACGAACCATGTCCTCATTCCAGTGCTCAGAGATTCCGTTGGCACCATCCAACCACCCCGTTCCGGATCATTCCATGTCACGACTGCTTGCATTGAGTACCTGCATTTTCCTGTCCGGTTGCGCCGTGATGGATCCACCGATTGTCGGATCCGGAAAGGACCTCACTGAGAAACGGGAGGTGCCTCAGTTTACGGCCATTGAGCTGGCGGTGGGAACCGCGGACCTTGTCGTCAATAATGGCGACACGATTTCCGTTGAACTCACGTGGGATGACAATCTGCTGCCGCTCGTCACGACAACTGTTGTCGACGGTGTCCTCGAGATCGGCGTCGAGGGAAACACGTCGTCTGCACAGGCTGCCAAGATCCGGATCACTGCCCCCAGGGTTTCCAGCGTGGCAGTGTCCGGTGCTGGCCGAGTCAGCGTTGAAGAACTCAGCGGGCCGAAGGCCGAACTATCGATATCCGGTTCAGGCGATATGATCGTCGGCGTAAACGCAGAAGAATTCGCGTGTGAGATTGCCGGCTCGGGCACCATCAAAGCGTCCGGGACATGCCCGAAGGTGAGCGTCGCCGTCAGAGGCAGCGGAGATGTGAGTACGACGGGTGTGCTGGCAGAGACAGTCGAAATCGACATTGCCGGAGCCGGAACAGTGGCGGTTCACGCTGAAACGAATCTGGATGTTTCGATTGCAGGCAGCGGTGACGTCAGCTATTCCGGAAAACCGCAGATCAGACAATCCGTTGCCGGAAGCGGGTCCATCAAGGCTCGGCCCGCTGCGGCTCCGCAGATCGAAGGCGCGACAGACAAAGAATCGCCAAAACGATAATCAGGCATTGAGAACATCGAACGGGTGCCGTCGCTTCGCTCAGGTGCCGCCTGGCTGCCGACAATCATGCGGCTCAGGCAATGCGGCAAACGCAATTTGGTTGAACAGGCATGATTGCACATTGCAGCCTGCAGATTCAGACTCTCCACTTCACCAGTTGTCATGGAGAGGAGATTTCTTATGTTTTCGATGAAATGTCGCCGCTGGTTTTCGCACTGCCTGGGGGCCGTGGTGTTCGCGGCCACGTTTGATTCGGCTGTTGGCCAGGAACAGTCCGCCCCGATTCAGATCGGAGTCGCCGAGACCGATATCACGCCGCCGATCGGTTTTCCGATGGCCGGGTATTTCCACGAGCGGCTGGCGGACGGTCAAGTTGACCCACTCAAGGCAAAGTGCATTGTCTTCCGCAGTGAATCGGAGCAGGCCGCTCTGGTGATCTGTGACCTCACAGGGATCGCCGTCGATTTCTCGCACGCAGTCAGGACTGCGGCGTCGAATCGCACCGGTATTCCGGCGGCCAACATCGTTGTTGCAGCGACGCATTCACACACCGCCCCGGACTATACGAAGGCACTCTATAACTTTCTGGCCGACAAATCCTCGGCCGAGAAGTCTCTGGGAAAACCGTCGAAGGCCATCGCGGATGATCAAGCAGTCGCCACTTCGGCGGTGCGAGCTGACTACGTTGGACGACTGATCGAAAACACGGTCGCGGCGGTTGAACTGGCCTGCAAAGATGTTCAGCCGGTGAACCTTCAATCGGGCTGGGTCGAGCAACAGACTCCTGTATCATTCAATCGGCGCTTCGTCCAGCGCGACGGGAGCGTGCGAACCTGGGTCGGTCTGGATCATGAGGGCTCCGTTCGCTCGGCCGGACCCATTGACCCGGAAATCGGTTTGTTGCGCATCAATGACGCTGATGGAAAACCGCTGGGACTGGTCAGCAACTTCGCACTGCATCTCGACACGGTCGGAGGTCTGAAATGGAGCGGTGATTATCCGTACTTCATCGAACAAGCCGCGCGAACTGCCCTGGGATCTGACGTGATTTCGGTTTTCGGGACAGGCTGCTGTGGTGACATCAATCATGTTAACCCGCGAGGAACGGTACGCAACAAGACGGACTTCATCGGTGGTTCACTCGGGGAGTCCGTCGTTTCTGGTCTGCAGCACTTGTCTCCGATCGAAAATCCGCAACTGGAAGTACGCTCGGCCACTGTCGAACTGCCAGTCCAGGAGGCTTCTGCCGAAGACGTTGCCAGGGCGATTCAGGTAATGAAGGCCGTTCATGCCGGGGAAAAGGTCGAGTTCCTGGATCACGTCACGGCACACAAGAAACTGCTTGTCGATCAGCTTCGCAACAATCCGCGACTGGCCCCGGACTCAGAGGCTCACCTGGCGCGGCGACAAACTCACCACTGGGCCGGAATTGGTGAGACCCTTCCGGTGGAAGTCCACGCAATCTGCATCGGCGACGATCTGGCAATTGTGTGTCTTCCCGGCGAAGTCTTTGTCGACCTCGGTCTGGCCATCAAACGAGGCTCTCCGTTCCGAACAACGCTGATCATCGAACTCTCGAACAGCGTAGAAACCTGTTACATCCCGACACGTGCCGCCTATGCCGGCGGCAGCTACGAAGTCACGAACAGTGCAGTCGCGGCTGGTTCGGGAGAAATGCTGGTTGAGGAATCACTGAAACTTCTGCGGTCTGCCGCAAGCCGATAGTGCATGGTGCGATTCGGTTGAGTGAAAGTGCCGCTCCGCTGAGTCCTCTGCCAAGTGAAAGCGGACATGTCAAAGCGTCGTCCGGGACTGAATTAGATACATGACTTCCTGTTGAGTCAGAGCTCGTCGGAAGATCATCAGATCGTCCAGATCTCCGATGTAGTCGATCCCGAGCATGATGGCGACTTTGCTGAGATCCCACTTATAAACCAGCGGTTGCTGAATGGTACCCTGAAGTTCTGCGTTCACGTAGAGCCTTGCAGTTGAAGGACTTCCTCCGGACGCATTGATGTCGTCAAACGTGAATACAACGTGTGTCCATTCGGATCTGGAAAACGGTGGCTTCTTCACAGTCACCATTGGCCGCTTGTCCACGGGCCACTGTTCCCAGGGAATATTCTTCGGGTTCCAGTGCGTAAGATCCGAAAAGACGCCCAGACGAAAATCCCGCGGAAGATCCTTGTCAAAATCGACAAAGAACGCGCCGTTATTCCATGCATGCTGAGTGATCTGCAGAGGATCACAGTAACCGGGCAGAAGATCCTTATCGGGATCCAGTCGCATCCACAGCGACACACTCCCGGACCAGTCCTGTTCAGCGTAGTGCATTTCCGTCCCGGCAAAACAAATCACTTCCTTTGCCTTCCCGGTGAACCTCAGGCAATCCCGGTACTTGCCTTCGCCGCGCGCGACGGACACTTCGCTGCGCTGAATACCCGGGACGAGCTTCTTTCGCTCAAGCGAATCTGCCGTCAGGATTGCTCCGTTGGTCGCAAATACGCTGGCATTCGCATCGCCGTCGAATGTGGCATGGAAATGAAGTGCCGCCGTCAGCGCTTCGCGATTCGCCGAACCGGTCTGAGCGGCCGATTGTGAAACGAACACGGCGCTGATCAGAAAACATGCGGAACATCTCAGGGAGTACATGCGCATCAGAGTTCCTCGTTGCGGAGGTGGAGAGGTGTGTCGGGAGAATCACAAATCCAGTCCGCGGAATCAATTCACCTGGAGACCGATCCCTGCTTCCGGGTCGCAAGTTTGCGACCGGGCACCAGCTGAACTACGATTCAATGAATGGCGGCAATTGAAGTTCGGGAACTGTGTCGGGAGTACAAAGTCTATCGCAAGCGCGAAGGCGTGATGGCGTCGGTGCGCGGGCTGTTTCATCGTGAGCACAGCATCGTCAGTGCGGTTCGCAACGTCAGTTTCACGATTGAAGAGGGTGAAATGGTCGCGTTTCTCGGACCGAACGGTGCCGGAAAGACGACGACTCTGAAACTACTCTCGGGGCTGGTGGTGCCTTCCTCAGGAACCGCGACGGTGCTTGGTCATGTTCCCTGGCTGCGGGAGAATGCTTACCGTCGCCGGTTCTCGCTGGTGACCGGTCAGAAGGAGCAGCTCTGGTGGGATCTGCCGGCCCAGGAATCGTTTCGGCTTCACAAAGAGATCTATCGAATCCCGGCCGACGACTATCAGCGGCGACTGGATGAACTGACGGACCTCCTGGAAGTCCGTCGCCTGATGACTCAGCCGGTGCGCGAATTGTCGCTGGGTGAGCGGATGCGGATGGAACTGATCGCGGCGCTTCTGCATCGACCGGACGTGCTGTTTCTGGATGAGCCCACGATCGGACTTGATGTCGTCAGCCAGCGGCGAGTTCAGGAATTTCTGCGGCACTACCAGCGTGAGCAGCGGATCACAGTGATTCTCACGAGCCATTACATGAAGGACGTGGAAGCTCTTTGTGAACGGGCCATCGTGATCAACAAAGGCATAGTCATCCACGACGGACCACTGGCTGCGATCATCGACCGATTCAGTGGCCACAAGATTATCGAGCTGCAGTTTTCCGATAACGGCTGCCCGGAAGGGCTCGATCGCTTCGGCCGCATCATCGAATCTCGCCCGCCGCGAGTTCGGATTCAGGTCGAGAAGCAGCGAGTCTCGGAATGCCTTTCCAGTATCCTCTCACGGCACTCCGTGGATGACATCAGCGTAGTCGAGCGGCCGCTGGAAGACGTGATCGCTGAATTGTTTTCGTCGGATGATGCGGCGAGGGCAACGCTATGAGTGCCAAGTGCATCAGAGAGTTTGCCGATACCGAGGCGGTGCGTTTCTACTGTTGGCCCGCCGCTCCGTCGGCGGGGATTTGTCGTTCTGCGTCGATGCGAACGGCAAATCCCAGCCGACGGAGCGTCTGGACAACAGTAAGTCGCAGTCCCGCAGCGTTCAACAACTCTGCCAGGCCGCTCGCATGACGCAGGCATCTATCGGCGAAACAACATTCGCGGGAGAAGTCAAAGCCCGGCTGCGGCTGAAGTGGCTGATCCTGCGAACGGCCATTGAAGAACGACTGGTTTATCGGGCCGATTTTGCGTTCTCCACGCTGGTTCGATTTTTGCCGATCGTGACGCAGATCTTTCTCTGGAATGCCATTTTCCAGAATGATCCGCGGCGGACGATTCAGGGCTACAACTTTGATCAGATGGTGACTTACCAACTGATCGTGATGCTGGCTCGCGCGTTTTCCAGTATGCCGGGCCTGTCGACCGGGATCGCGGGCTCCATTGCCGATGGTTCGGTGAAGAAGTATCTGATTCAGCCGGTCGATATGCTCGACCATCTGTTTTGGCATCGAGTTGCTCATAAGCTGGTCTACTACATCATCGCTGCCGGTCCTTTTGCGCTGGTGTTCTGGTTGTGCCGAGCGCATCTGCCTGGCTGGCCGGCATGGCCAGTGACCGCCGCGTTTGTGGCTTCGCTCCTGATGTCGTTCGCGATCGGGTTTCTGATTGAAGCCCTGATCGGACTGATCGCGTTCTGGTTTCTGGAAGTCAGTTCGCTGATTTTCATCTACATGATGCTCAGCTATTTCCTGTCCGGCCACATGATCCCGCTGGAACTGCTGTCGCAGTGGATTCCGTTCGTCGAGTATCTGCCGTTCCGCTATCTGGCTTACACGCCGGCCGCCATCATGCTGGGAAAGATTCCGACGGACCAGTTGCCGCAGGAACTGATCCTACAGGCCGTCTGGATTGCCGCACTGTTTGGTCTCAATCGGCTGGCCTTCAACCGCGGGGTCCGGCGATACAGCTCATTCGGCGGTTGAAGGCAGTTCTGGCACCTCGCGGTAATCCTGCTAAGCCTTGGGTTGATGTGGTTCTTCATGACTGTTGCACGTCTGTCCTGGCAACGTAGCCGTCTCGCTCCGTCGAGACGAGCCTTGTTCTTTCGCGTCGTGTATCACGGCCGGATGATTCGAGCGAGTTCGCGGGGATGGTATTGGATGGGACGGTGAGTTCGTATTTCGACCGCCACAGATCGAGGCTCATCACGTCCCGGCGCGCCGGGATGATGGCTACATTGTGATTTCAATCCTCCCGGCTGCGGAATTGTCAGTAACTGACACCGGCAAAATGATTGCCTGCTTCACAGACAGCCTTCCCGTAATGTGAGTCGGCGACTCGAACCATTGAGCCAGCTGTTCGATGAGCAACGGAGCCACCGGCTCGCTGTCCGGGCGCGAAGAATGGCGGGAGATGACGAGTAATCTCATTTCCCCGCTGCGATGACGCGGAACGCTGAATGTCCCGTCGTCTGCAGCGCGGGAGACGGTTGCCCCGAGGACTCTCAGCGCCGCTTCGACTGCTTCTTTTGCGGAATCCGCAGCGGCCTCGCGAAGCGGTCGTGCATCCAGGCGCAGATTGCAGGTGTTCGTGGTCGGCAGCAGCAGGATCAACGCCCCGGCGTCGGGCTCGAACTGCCCCGATCCTGTGTCGTATTGTACGATGCCGGAAACCGGCGGCACAGTTCCTGGCTGGACTGACGCTGCAGTCTGAGCTGCATTGCCGGGGACCGGGGTCGAACCGTTATTCACTGCTGACGAGGATGATTCCGGATGACTGTTCTCCCTCGATTGCCCCAGCAGGAATCCCGCGACAGCTCCGCAGATGAACAGCGCAGCCGTCGCCGCGCCCCACAGCAACCGGTTGACAGTACGAGTCACCGGGATGAGTGCCCGTGTTTCCGCCGGAGCAACAGTGCCGGCCAGTTCTTCCAGGGCGGATGAAAGGTGATCCGGAAGCTCGAAGGCCGGCCGCGGCTGCTGTTCCGTCAGTCTCGGAACCGCATCCGCAGTCGTCTCTGCGGACAACGCAACAGGCTCGTCGATCAGTTCGGGTTCAACAAGTTCCGGAATGATCCGGGGCTCCCAGTCTTCCGCAGGCGAAAGGTCGGCGAGTTCCTGAAGGATCTCTTCCGGCGATGAGCCGAGACCGGATGCCGCCGTGGCGGTCGCAGTCAGTGGCACGATCCGGATGGAGTCCCGGCCCTGGTCACCGGCCGCTGGAGACTCGCGTTCGGCATCGCCCGGAGGAATTGTTCCGCGCCGCCGCACACGCGTCACTGGCAGCTCGACCCTGTCGCGTCTGGCAGCCTGCGGCGTTGTCACAACGACTCCGATGGTCGACTTCGAGGCCTGCGATCCTGACGCATCCGGGAAGCTGGACAGTTCTTCCAGAGCACTCCGGAATCCGGCATCGCTGCCATGCTGCACGGGCTCGTGCTTCGCCGCCACGCCGTCCATCATCGGGACCCGCAACGATCGACCGCACGCCGGACAATCGACAATCGAACCGGCCTTGGACCGGGAAATCCCAAGCAGCTGACGACAGTGCTGACATCGAAACTGGATAGGCATCCGGGTGCGAGCGATCTGCGGAAATGAAGACGAGAGCGACAACGACAAACGAGATCGTTGCATTTGACACGCCTGCCGGTCAAGCGGCTGGCAGCAAATCGCTCGGCGAACATCCATTCCCGGACGAGTTGTTCTACGGTCCCGGATTGAACTGTCCGCCCAGCCGATTATCCAGTTGAGGCTGCTGATCCAGGCTGCGGATCGCATCCTGGCGGTTCTGCTGGAGTTCGCGGCCCTGGTTGGAGAAGAAGTTCGACATCTGCACAATCGCGGGACCGAGCAGGAACAGAAACACCGAAGGCATCAGCAGCAGCGCTACCGGGAACAGCAGTTTGAAAGACGCCGCGTTGGCCCGTGCGTCGGCGCGTTCCTTCAGCGACGCACGAATGCTGTCGCTGTATTCGGACAGAGCCCTGCTGATGCTGGAACCAGTCGATTCAGACTGAATCAACAGGGATGTGAATGAGTTGACTTCGGGTGAGTCGATCCGCTGACTGAAGTTTTTCAGAGCATGCGACATGCTGCCGACTGCGGCCTGGTGATTGACGATATGCAGTTCCTCGGCCAATGCCGGGTGGCCCGCCCCGATCTCGCGACTGATGCGTTGGAGCGACTGCGGAACTGTCAGACCCTGACTGATGCCCATGTTCATCATGTCGAGCACGTCCGGAAGACCGCGCTCGATATCGATCTTCCGTTCGGAAGCTCTGTAGGCCACGATCAAAGGCGGCAGAGCCCACATGAACAGCGGAGCCATCACCAGCAGAGCCAGCAGCCACGGCTCCAGAACTGGCGGAGCCACGATGAGCCAGAAGCCGACGACCACCAGAGCCAGAAACGCCAGTACAAACCGGATGGCCATCAGGTTCAGCCACGACGCACGGGAATGATAGCCGGCACCGGCGAGATTCTTCCGCTGTGTTTCACGACGCGCTGCTGATTCGGGCAACAGCTGGGCAACGGACGGAGTGATCGACCCGAACACGAAATCGTCATTGCGGATCGGCAGTTCTTCCGGAGTCGGTAATGGGATGCTGCTGCCGTCGTCAGTCAGCAGACCCCGCAACTGCGAAAACAGCCGCCGATTGCCCCAGGTCGAAATGCGGTTCTGACCACAGACTCCGGAAAACGGAATCGTAGCCACTGAAGACGAGTCCGAACTTGAGCCACCGGAATCACTCATCGCCGCTTGCTGAACTCCCGATGCATGCAGAGATTGCCGAACGTTGCGGGGTGAATGCAGAGGATCCGAAGTGCCCTGGTCCGCCAGCTTCAACAGTCCGGCCTGAGTCCGCGCCTGGGATTCACGGTCCGGATTGCCGGACAGATCCGGAACCGGGCGCGACGGGTGAAACGGGCTGAGCACACGCTTCTCGGCTGGTGCAAAAACAAATGGCTTCACCAGTATCCACAGCAGTACACCACCAGCGGCAGCGAGAAACCAGATGAAGTACATGGATGCGTATCCTCGACGTGGAATGCAGAGTCAGCGGGATCGTTCAGAACCTTGTACTGCGACTCAGAATCCGGAACACCAGAAGACAGCCGACGACCTGCAGAATGATGCCTGTCCACAGCGACAGTCGTCCCCAGAAATCATTCAGCAGGCTGTTGAGATAATCGGGCTCAGTCATCAGATAGAAGCCCATCACAAGAATCGGAATCGCGACCATCAGAACAGTACCCATCCGCGCGGCGATGGTGGCAGCTCGCTGCCGTGACACAAAATGCAGACGGTCGCGAACAGCCGTCGCCAGACGTTCCAGTACAGAAATCAGATCGCCGCCGGTGTCCTGATGGACGGACAGCGCCGACGAGAACATCGTCAGAGTCGACACGCCGGTCCGATCCGCGAGGTCCCCGACAGAACTGGAGACATCCAGGCCCATTTCCATCCGTCGCGCACTGATCCGCAGTTCATCTCCGAGTGGAGCGGGCGTATCAGCGGCAACGACTTTGAACGAATGCTCCAGGTTCCGGCCGGCGCGGGCGTTGCGTGCCAGTTCATCGGCCATCCCGGGAAGCTGTGCCATGATGGCCAACTGACGGCGCGAGCGTCGGAACATGGCCACGGTGATCGGCAGCAGCAGTCCGATCCCAGCGAACAATGCCGTGAGTGACGGACGTTCGGTCGCGACATACATCAACCCGCCAAGTGACAGTGCCGACACGACGCACAGTCCCAGCCATAAGGCGGGTGCCGTACGGATTCCGGACTGCAGCATCAGCCTGTCGAACCAGCTGTTGACGGATTCACCCATACCCGCGGAATCGCCGCGGGCATATTGGTGGTCTTCTTTCAGAAGGTCGGAAAACTCCGGTCGGCGTTCAAGAGTTGAGATCGGTGCAATCATGGAAATGACCAGTGTCTGAGGATCGGTGACTAACTGCTGAACTTCAGCTCACGGGCTTCGAACAACGGGCGGTACTGTTCGATGTTGGCCCCGGTCAGGGCCAGTCTGCGCAGTGCCACCGGCTGGTAACCGGTCGCGAAGAATGTGCCGTGAGGCCGTCCATCCTTGTCTTCACCACTGATGCGATACACGAAGATGTCATCCATGCGGTACTCGCCGTCCTTCAGTCCGGAGACTTCCGAGATGCGCGTAATCCGTCGTTCGCCGGTGTGCAGGCGAGTCACATGGATCACAATATTGATCGCATTCGCGACATACTGACGAGCAACGCGGGACGGCAGATCGACACCAGCCAGAGCAATCATCAGTTCCAGCCGGTCCAGTGTTTCACGGGTATCATTGGCATGGACCGTGCTCATGGAACCGTCATGGCCCGTATTCATCGCCTGCAGCATGTCCAGCACTTCACCGCCGCGCGCTTCGCCGACGATGATCCGGTCCGGACGCATGCGCAGTGCGTTTCGCAACAGGTCCCGCTGAGTCACCGCACCTTTTCCCTCCAGATTCGGCAGGCGGGTTTCCAGAGGAATGACGTCGTTCTGCTGCAGACTCAGTTCGGCCGTTTCTTCGATCGTGACGACCCGCTGTGAGTCCGGGATGAAACGGCTCATGCAGTTCAGGAGTGTCGTCTTGCCGGCACCTGTGCCCCCGCTGACAATGATGTTCATGCGGCCTCGGACCGCCAGAATCAGAAAATCTGCCATTGCCGGCGCGAGGGAACCGTACTTGATCATATCTTCCATCTGCAGTCGGCGGTTTCCGAATCGCCGGATGGAAATGGTCGGGCCGCACAAAGCCAGCGGCGGAATGACGGCGTTGAAGCGAGAACCGTCAGGCAGGCGGGCATCCACCATCGGGCTGGATTCATCAATCCGCCGTCCGGCACGTCCGACCAGCCGGTGAATAAAATGCATCAGATGGTTCGAGTCTGCAAAACGGATGTTTGTCGTTTCCAGAATTCCGTTGCGTTCGATCAGAACCCGATCCGGGCCGTTGACGAGAATGTCGGTCACCTGGGGATCGACCATCAGCGACTCGATCGGTCCGAAGCCATAGATCTCGTCCATGATTTCGACGACCATGACTTCCCGCTGCTGCTGGTCCATTTTTACGGACTGGCGAGTACACAGATAGTCGGCCAGCGACCGCAGCTGAGCCCTGAGATCGCTTTCCGTCATCGCTTCAGCCTTGCTGAAATCGATGACATCCACCATCTGCCTGTGCAGTGACGTTTTCAGGCGCTGAAAGTCCCGGACGGAGTTGTCCATGGATTCGGCAGAAGCGACCATAAGAGTCCTCAAGTTCAGATTGCAGAACGACATCACAGGGAATTCAGGATCATCCGGGTGCAATGGTCCGGAATCTGTTATCGATTGACCGGCAACGCAGAATCCAGAATGACTCGGGCCGCCCGTTCAGGCGGATTCTCCCGCGGAACAAGGCCAATCGGCAGATTCCGCGCGTCGGCGACATTATGGATCACACGGTTGAGCTTAAAGCATGGCCGCTCTTCAGTCACACAGCCGCACGCTGTAGACGTAGCGGTTTTCTGGCGAAGGCGGTTCGAGAGACGTCACGGCGGTGGAAGTCACGAGAACGCACGGCTGAAGCGTAACTTTGAGACTGCCGCCGGTCCTGGTCGTGACACGGATAATACGTGCGGCGACGGGGCGAGTGAGTTTAACGCTGGAGACGGAGGCCGGGTCGATAGCGGAACACAGGCTGATCAAGCGGGGTTCACCGACTGTACTCTGAAGTGCGACCGAGAGAGAACTGATCTGCTGTGGTGTCAGGCGACATGGGGGCAGTCGTCCGGGGTAAGTCAATTCCTTCAGTCCCAGAGTCTGCAGATCCTGATGCAGCAGTCCGGACCTGATCCAGTCGGAAATTCCGGAGGAATTCTCATCCGAACGCGAAGCGCAGAAGCTCAGCGGAATCAAGGCGTCGGCAGCAGTCGAGCCGTTCGCGTCCAGCGTAACCGTAATCTCAGGAAGACCATCAGGGCCCCGTTCAAACTGATGCTGATCGTTGTTCCAGCCGAACTCATCCTGCCCGGATCCGGATTCGATGCACTGCGTCCAGTGGCCCGGCGAGGGACCGGTCGCTTCGGCTGAACTGACAATCGGATCATCGAGAATCGCGAACGGAAGCATCGGCACGGACGTCCGCGGTCCAGGCCGGAAGGCGTAAGGTGCATGTTCCATTGAGACGGATGCACTGACCCCGATCTGCGTGTTTCTGAGCCGCGCCAGCCCGCCGAAAAAGAGCGGGACGTGGAATCCATTGTCGTACCCGTCGTAAGCGACTGTAATTCTCGTCGGAACCACGGGTGCAGCCTTGATCAGCGCGTCCGACGCTGCTGGCCACTCGAGCCGGACATTGTGAGCCGACAGTTTCGGCAGCCCGGACTGGCGACGGTAAACGTCGGACATCACAACGGCGGCCTCCTTACAGCGAGCAGTCCGACCGTCGTATTCGAATGATTGCTGAGACGCCCGCAGCAGGTCGTCTGACAGATAACCGTGTCCTGCTGAGATTGCAGCCGACTCGGCACTGCGGCGTGCCTCCGCGCGGATGCCGGACATCCAGAGCACATTGAACAGCCCGGCCGCAATCAGGCCGGATGTCAGCATGATCCAGATGCTCCATGCAGTCAGGATGCCGCGGCGGTCGGAATGTAATGTCCCGGATGAAGCGCACTGTCGACGCCGGGAGATTGTCGTGGACAAGTGTTTCATGGTTGGCGGTTTACAAGGCACGAGCTGTGAGTTTTCACCGCCACCGGGTTCACCCCGGTGGTTCAACGGCCATTTCGCTACTGGTCACACGATTCCTGCCGACTGCGCGACTAGCGCAAAAGCCGCTGAACCACCGAAGTGGGCTCGATGGCGAGTGAATCGCAAACACACACAGATCACAGGTCTGACGAAACCGTATGGGGTTGCTGCTGTGCGACGTTTTTGTTTCGGCCTGCGGGATTCGTATCGGCTGACCAGTCGTCGTCGTTGCCGTTGCTCTGCAAGCGGGTTCCGTCCGCACCGTCACCGCCATCGGCGCTGTTGCCGCCGACTCGTTCTCCATCGCGGAAATAGCTGGACGAGTGTCCTGCACCGCGATAGTGCTCCGTCCTGAACGGCTTGTCCTGTTCAATGGCTTCGTTCAGCCCGAGCAGTTCGTGCAGCGTCACGCGGTCCTTTTCGGATTTGATTTCAATGCCGCCGGTCCCGGGACCGTTTGGATTATACACCAGATCGATCTGACCCTTGTGCTGTGCGAGCAAAGCGATGCGGGCCTGTTCGTCGTCCAGTTCCAGTGTCACGTTCTGGGATTCTCCGCCCTGCAGAGCCGTCGTGGTGTAACCTCGGTTCAAGGACACGATTTTCACGCCCTTGAACAGAGTTGCCGTCATGGCGTTTCCGTATCCGGACGCATCGCTAAGACTGCCTCCGGTCGACTGCAGCCGGTCGCCGCCGCCGGCACCGATTCCATCGACCGTCAGCTGCACATCTACATACTGTTCAGGCTTCAGTTTCTGCAGCAGAGCCGAGGTCGTTTCACTGACCCGGATCGACACGGCCCGTTTCCCGTCGGCAACTTTCTGATCCGGCTGATCACCGGGAGCGTAAAACATGGAACCCCTCAGCGGCGTGGCACGAGAAATCGGTTCCTTGACGATGCGCTCCAGTACACCGTCGATGGACAGCAGCGTATCGGACGTCAGCTCTCCGCCTTTCGGCCATGGCCCGTTGCCGACATGGGCCCGGGTAATCACCATGCCAGGCTCAAGGTCCATGATGGCCATGGGTAAAACTCTGGACTCCGGTCGCGGAGCTTCCACAATTTCTGTGGCCCACAGTTTTTTGAACAGGAAACCCACCGCCAGGAGAGCGATGATTCCAAACGCGGCAATAGTCAGCATCCAGGGTGTAAGCTTCACGTCGAGACTCCGCACAATCAGTTCTGCGCCAGGGGATTTGTGAGTGGGTATTCCGTCCGGCCAGGATCATCTGTTCCGGAATGCTGTGTTCTGCACCATCTCTGCTCAGTGGTGTGTCTGATGTAACGTACGGCCGGTGGGCAGCCTGAATATCCTGTTCACGGCTACTTCACATTTCTCAGGCGGGCTCCCTGAGCTACGTCAGACACATTGCGCTCCATCACCATCGGGGCCTCCGACTCAATTGTCCGTTTCGCAAGACTGAAGCCCGTGATCCAGAGCAGATCGGGGCTGGCATTTTTCATGGGGACAATGACTGAGACGCGACCGATTGTTCCTGCGTGTTCCGCGGGTTCGACGATGATCTGACAGTCCTTTGCGAGTGACGGGCCAAGCAGCCAGGTGACTCTGTCCCGGACTTCGTCGGAATCCGCCCCGCCGATGCTCATCAGCCGCGCACCACTCGTCGCGGCACTGGCGACTCGTGTATTCGCAGACATCAGCATCGAGAATTCGACGATCGAAAAGATCAGGAGCAGAAAGATGGGCAGAATCAGAACCAGTTCCATCGACAGGATCGCACCACGGCGATCGGAGGTTCTGTTCAGCTCACTCACCATCGGGCAGCCAGCCTTATAAACAGACAGGGAAGAAGACGGTCACACCGGGTGACAGCCCTTTCCCGTGATTTCGGCTGAAGCATCCCGGCAATGTGAAAGAATTGCCGGTTGACGTTATTACCCGCGATTTCCGAACAACTGCAATGCCAGCAGGCACCACGTCGCCAAAGCGACTGGTGCAGCGAACGCCATCACGCGGCGCTGCTGACGCTGCTGGCTGGTCTCGATCCTTGATTTACTGCTTTCCGTCGGCTTCAGGTACTGAGTTTTCGTGCGGCGAAAGCCCCTCGAAATGATGCTCCCGACGACAATTGCTGCGGTCCCGACAGTCACGAAAACCAGGCTGATGAACATGACTTTCAGAGTCATCATTCCACCCAGCCACGGCCCAAGCGCTCCCATCAGTTTGACGTCTCCGCCTCCGGCCGTTCCGATCATCCAGAGCACAAAGAAAACTCCGAAGCCGATCGCGAATCCGGCCAGAGCCGCCCATAGTCCTTCCAGCCGGAAAAACGCTGTCTGATACACAAATCCTGCCACACACATCGGTGCCGTGAGTCTGTTCGGGATTTTGCGAGTCCGCAGGTCAGAGATCGCGGCAACAGCTGTGAACAGCACAACGGCAGCGAGCAGCATCATCTGGGCATCAGTAAGATCTGACATTGGACGTGTCTCGGACAGGATAGCTGAATCTTTGAACGGCAAGCCGCAGGCGACGGTGACGGCGGGATGCTCCGTCTGATTCCGGCGATCCGTCGGAACGCCTCTATTGTTGTCCGGAGTGCGCAACGGAATGGTGTGTTTTCTCCCCAATGGACCTGCGGCTCTGTTGACACAGAGCACCCAGTCACGACGATTGGCCCCATCATTGCTCCGGGCATGACCGTCAGATCCGGAATGGTGCGTTTAGTCCGCCGGGATTCATGACTCAATGCAACTGCAGGGCGCACCGACCGTTGAACAGCAACGCTGGCTCTCCGCAGCAATCGACGCGGCACACATCGGCGGGCGCGTGCTTCAGGACTGGGTGGGGCGATTTTCCGTCCGTGAGAAGAGCCGCGCGAATCTCGTGACAGAAGCCGACGAAGCGTCACAGGCGGCGATTGTGCAGAGCCTGAAAAACCGGTTTCCGGAGCACGGATTCCTTGGAGAGGAGAGCCTGCACGAGCGGTCGGCCGGAACAGAGGCCTTGTGGATCATCGATCCACTTGACGGCACATCGAATTACGTCCACGGGTTTCCATTTTATTGTGTTTCGATCGCACTGTCGGTGCAGGAGCGGGTGGAAGTCGGAGTGATCTTCGATCCGACGCGGAATGAGACTTTTGCAGCGGTCCTTGGCGGCGGTGCGACCTGCAACGGACTGCAGATGTTCACCAGCGGCGAAACCAATCCAAAGTCGGCCATGGCGATGGCCAGTCTGCCGGTGGCGACTGATCCGGAGAACTTCGCTGTCAAGCGGTTTCTGCGGGCACTGCCGCACCTGCAGACTGTCCAGCGCAGCGGTTCAGCGGCATTGAATCTGGCTTATGTCGCGTGTGGTCGGATTGACGCGTTCTGGTCAAGCAGTCTGCATCCGTGGGATGTTGCCGCGGGATCTCTGCTGGTCA
Organism: Planctomycetota bacterium; assembly: GCA_031403975.1. Classification (GTDB taxonomy): domain Bacteria; phylum Planctomycetota; class Planctomycetia; order Planctomycetales; family Planctomycetaceae; genus SXXK01. Next base: position 1,202 of record JANNGQ010000307.1, on the reverse strand, counting down.
CGGAAGCCGGCGGAACCATGACAAACCTTACAGGCGGAAAATTCGATATTTTCGTGCCAGACCTGCTCGCTGCGAGCACTGCGACTCTCGTGCAGGAACTCGTGACTGCTTTGCGTTGAATTTCTGCAACTGCTTCTCCAGCCGTTGACTGCCGCGTAAACTACCGGGACGCGCCTCCGGCAAGGAGGAAATGCGCAACTCAGATCCGGCTATGAATCGTGCAGCCACGAAAACCTCGGGCAGGAAAGGCGCAGGTTGATGACACTGACAACCCGCCTGTTGATATTGTTTCTGTTGCCGCTGTGCTGTTGCGCTGCCGGGCAGCCTCCTGCCGCGATGATCACCACACCGAAGTCTCCTGCGACCGTCGTTCAGTCGGGTTCGTCGGCGGGTGCCGATGTACTGCTGCGGACCGAGACAGGTGAATTGATTCCGCTGCGGGATCTGCTGGGTGAACAGGTCATTGACGAGTTGCTGACGCGCAGTCAGGAACAGCGCCTGCAGCGCTACACGATCGCGCAGTCAGAACTGTCCGGCAACGTTGAACGCAATCTGGTGACGCTCAGACTGGAACTGCAGATTCAGGTGCGTCCGGACGATGAATGGGTGACCGTTCCGCTGGCGTTCGGAGAGGCCTATGTCACGGGTTTCGCACATCGTACAGACGCCGCGGACGGGCAGGCTGTGCTGGGATCCGGTGAACAGAATACACGACAATGGCATCTGTCCGGACGCGGTCTCCATACGGTCTCGATGGAATTGGTCGGCAAGACACGATCGGTTTCGCCGGGAGTGTCGCAGTTCAGCCTGAACCTTCCGTCGGCCACCGCGTCACATGCAGCCATCACGTTTGCGCATGCCGTGGAACTTCAGAAGCTGCCGACGGGCTCCGTTGACAAGGCGACTCGTGACGATCTGGGCGTTCGTTCGGTGGAACTCTGGGGCCTCGCCGATGCGTTCAGCCTGACGTGGTCCGACGTAGTCCCGCGAGTTGCCCGGAAGGCTGTCATTCAGGCTGAAAACCGGATGAAGCTTGACCTGACGACGATTCCAGTCGCGCTGACCGGCAGTCAGGTATTGCAGATCAGCGGCAGTCCTGTCAGCGAAATCCAGGTGGTGTTCCCGGAGTCTCCGGGAGCTGCTCGATTGCGTCGGCCTCCTCCCTCGTGAGTCGGGACGGATGCGAACCCACTTGGGCAGGG
>JANNGQ010000306.1:0-7124 GCA_031403975.1 Planctomycetota bacterium | reverse complement strand
GGGAGAAGGGAGATTGGAACGCTGGTTTCTTTAGATTCGCTGCTACTTCGTCTGTCCGTGTCTGTGTCCCTGTCCCCTGCCGCTGTCCCCTCTCCCACTGTTTCGGGGGGAGAGGGCCCGGGTGAGGGAGGGCTCTTTTGTTACTTTGTCCGAATGCACCCAGACGGCTCCCCGTTCCACCGGAATCCTCAATGATCGAAACTCGCAATCTTACAAAACGCTACGGCAACCTGATTGCCGCGAATGACATCACACTGAAACTGGAGGAAGGGGATGTCTTCGGGTTCATCGGACCAAACGGTTCCGGGAAGACCACCACAATGCGGATGATTGCCACGTTGCTGGCTCCCGATCACGGGGAAGCGTACGTCTGCGGCAAGTCGATCTACACGGACCAGGCGGAAATCCGCAGGCTTGTGGGTTTCATGCCGGATTTCTTCGGCGTGTATGACGACATGACGGTCGTCGAGTATCTCGAATTCTTCGCTGCGGCTTACCGGATCAACGGCCCGAATCGTCGAAAAGTCTGCGAAGAGAAACTCGAACTGGTGGACATGTCGTTCAAGCGCGATGCGATGGTGAATGAACTGTCCCGCGGGCAGACACAGCGCATCGGACTGGCTCGGACCCTGCTGCATGATCCTCAGGTGCTGCTGCTGGACGAACCCGCCAGCGGCCTGGACCCGCGAGCCCGCATCGAGATCCGCAATCTGCTCAAGCGACTCGGTGAGATGAAAAAGACGGTCATCGTCAGCAGCCATATTCTGCCGGAACTCGCCGACGTGTGTACTCGGGTCGGCATGATTGAAAAAGGCCACATGATCGTCGACGGCAATGTTGCCGAAGTCATGCGCAAGGCTCGTCAGAGGATTCTGCTGAATATCCGAGTCAAAGACCGACCGGATGCTGCCGCAAAGCTGCTGGAGCAACTGGACAGCGTCGAAGCAGTAACGATCACCAAAGATCAGATGCTCGAAGTCACGATGAAGCCGACTCACGAAGACTACAGCGAACTCCCGACTGCTCTGATTCAGGCTCGCTTCGCCGTCACACTGTTCAAGGAAGAAGAAGTCAACCTTGAGACGGCATTCCTGCAGCTGACCAAGGGCCTGGTTCAGTAGTCGACAGTCCACAGGCGCAGAACAGACTTCGCGACTACCCTGCAGAACACTGCAATCGATCCTTCACGGCGTTGCTGGAGGGGATGACGGCGATTTCCAGAGCGGCCCTCACGACGCTTTCTGTCTCAGCTTCAAATACAGTCTCTGTACTTCGCGGATGCAACACTGGCCGTCGACGGCAACCGTCTGGCAACGAGCTTCCGCGGATTGAGAGCGCGCGAGCAGCTGCCTGATGCGAGCCGGCTGGCCGTCCCGGACGTCAGCTTCCACATCGTCGTACTTGAATCCGAAACAAGCGCAGATGGGGGCATCGATGTCGTACGGATACACGGGCGCATGCAGTTCGCTGAGCGACACCGTCAGCTCGAACAGATTGAAGTAGGCGACTTCGCAGGACGGGTGACTGCAGTACCACGCGGCATCCTGCATTCGGGTACGTGCGTCGGGCCGGATATGAGTATCCAGCGGGCCGCTTCCGACGGAAGTGCCCACTGTCCCGCATCGAGGACAAAGGACTCGTGTATCGGCATCTGGCTCACGAACGAACGCTTTGTTCATAGACCCTACAGCAGGCTTGCCAGCAGCAGTCGCAGTTTTCGCATTTCGCGCAGGCGGTCTTCGCCTTCCATGGTATTGGGGAGCAGATCGACGCAGAGAATTCTCTGAAATCCGACTTGCCGAAGCATGGCGACGATGCGGTTGTAATCGACTTCGCCAAGTCCGGCCAAGACCTGCAGTTCGGTCGTTGACGTGTCTCGCAAATGCAGATGAAGGACGTGCGGATACACAACGTCGTGGTCCTGGACTCCACCCGGCCGACAGATGAAGTAACTGGGATCAAGCGTAATTCCGAGCCCTTTCACGGATTGACACAGTTCAACGGCCGTATGCGGATCTTCTGTCAGTGTGCCGGATTTCGTCAGAATGGAAAGCCGGATGCCTTCCAGATGACAGATGGAATTGCGTTCCCGCAGACGATCGATTTCGGTGTTGAACGGCGTGCCCTTTGGCGACGCCAGAATGGTGAGCTGAACAATTTTGAGCAGCTTGGCGAATCGGATGATCCCCAGAAAAGTAGGGATATCGACTTCGCTTTCCAGAAAGATGGCCGTCGCGCTCAGGCGGCTGGCTTCACGCATCATGGCCACGCTGCCTTCGGGATCAGCGGCGACTTTCGACGGTCTCAGTTGATCTGACGTCTCATTCAGCCAGATTTCGACCTTGTCGAAGCCAAGTTCCTGGATCTGCAGGCAGGCTGCCGGGAACGCCAAATCCCAGAGGCTTCGCGTTGATGCGGCAATATGCACAAGTACCCTCCGTTGATCGTCTCAAATCTTGATCTCACTGGATGTTACAGCGAATAGCCTTGCATCCATCCAGATCGCGAAAATCGAGGTCAGACTGTATTCCCGTGACCCCGATTCCGCAAGACCATACCTTTTTCAGCAACTTCATCGGAAGGATTTGTAGGGATTCTGCGAGTTTGAACGGTTCGTCTGCCGATAACGATTGTGAGTGAGTGACATTCTTCTGCGCCATCCGGCGGAAGAGAGATGCCGGGGGATGAAAGGGAGTTGATTCGATGCATCTTCGTATTATGACCGTACTGCTTTCGGGGGCGATTGGGATTTCAGTCACAGGCTGCGCGTCGACGACGCCGGTGATGCGAGGACAAAGTCCTCAAGCATCTCAGGTTTCCTGGAACTCCGGCCCGGTCATGGAAGACGGCTGTCCGATGTGCCAGTCGAGCCCAGGGCCCGGCGGCCAGATGATGCATGCTCAGAACTGCGACAGATGTCCTCCGTCGCAGCACTGCAATTCCGGGAATTGCAACCTGCCGTTTCATCCGGTGCATCGCAACTTTCACACCTATCATGAGCCGCAGGGCCTGATGTACCCGCCTGAAAACGCCGCTCCGGCTCTGGTGCAGTATCCGTACTACACACTGCGAGGCCCGACAGACTTCTTCATGGAATAGACGGCGTCCGAATTCTCACGAATCCGGCTACGGGTCGATCAGTGTCCGAATTCTCACGAATCCGGCTACAGCTCGATCGGGGCTAAGCGAGAAATATTTGACAACCATCAGGCCGCTCGGTCATCGAGTCGGCCTGATTGCGTTTGAGGACTTGAGGTTTCCTGTCGGACACGGACAATGCCCCGCATGTCTCCACAGCACCAAGCGCTCCGCCGGCGGATTGTTCGGCCTGCGGGCCTGTCGTTCGCCGTCATCATCGTCCTCAGCCTGTTGCTGAGAAGCGATGAGCGCAAGCCCATTCGTGAAAAGCCTGAGCCAGGGTCGGTTCGGCTGAAGAGCGGACTGATTCTCAGCGGCATGATTTCGACCGCCAGCAGTCTGGCTCCGGAAGGTGTCGAAGTCGTTGATCAGGGACTGAACATGCGTCTCATCGATCAGGGCGCGAGGAAAGTGTTTGTCCCGATCCGACGCAGTGAAACCCCGGTCATCAACAAACTCGAATGGCCGGCACTTACGTTTTCAATTCCACAGAAGCACGGACGTCGAGTCCCGCTCCCACGGGCTATGCCGGAAATCGGTCCGTTTGATCAGAACGGTGTCGCGAACGGAAAACTGCGTATGCCGAACGGGCGGGTCGATGACATCCAGGTGGCCATCACGAGCATCAACGAATTGTTTGCTGAGGTCACGTCGCTGACTCATCACTGGAAATACTCGATTGCCTTCGATGCCGTTCCGAGGCAGATTCTGTTTCCGGGATTACTGCAGCGAGTCTCGGAGTACGACACCCGGCCCTATTGTCGTCTCGAGTTAGTCCGGATGCTGATCAAGGGTGACCGGTTGCCGGAGGCAGGTCTGCTGCTGCAGACACTGAAAACCGATTTCCCCGAATTGGCCGCTGATCAGGCGGATCATCAGCAGTCGATCCGCGAGCAGCTGGCCCGCCAGATCACGGCCGAACTTGAACAGCGCCGGGACGCCGGGCAGCATCGACTGGCCGCAAACGGAGCCCGCGTACATCCTCAGAAGAATCTGACACCCGAGACAATTGTGCGAGTCGGTCAGCTTGTGCGTCACTATGAGGATCTGGATCAGCGGATCGAGTCCGTTCGTCGAGTGCTGCCAGCATTGACCGGGACGATTCAGGACGCTCAGGCTCGAGAATCGGCTTCGCAGATCAATCGCCTGATTCTCAGTTTTCTAGATGAAGATTCGATCGACCGGTTTTCTGCATTCGAATTGATTACGGCACCGGCAATTGATCCTGCCGTCGTCGGACCATCGACCGAAGAACAGCTGGCGCTGGCCTATTCGGGTTGGCTCATGGGAGCCGACTACAGCCAGAAAAGTCTTACCGATGCGATGGCACTGTTTGAGGCAAGGCAATTGGTGATCGACTACCTCTGCACCGACAGCGACGAAGGCGAACTGCGACGAACGCTCGCCGATCGGATTTCAAAACTGGAAGGTGTCAGCGTCGAGCGAATTGCCGCAATGGTGCGACAGCTTCCGTCATTCCAGCCGGTGCGGATCGAGTTTCCCGCCGACGGCGAGCCGGGGCAATTCCTGATTGAGTCGCGACCGGACATGGCAGGAGCCGTCGGCATCGTGCCGCCGGAATACCATGAGACTCGGAAGTACCCTGTCGTGATCGCATTCTCCGGGGAATTCTACGAACCTGAGAACTACCTGAACTGGTGGAAGGATCAGGCGGCGCGGACCGGGTGCATCATTGTCGTTCCGCAATGGCATTCGGACCCGCCCGTGGACTTTGCCGCAACCGCCTCACGTGGTTACGACGCATCGGCGGACAAGCACACACAGTTTCTGAATCTGATCCGTACTCTGAAATTCGGGCTGCGGTCAGACGATGACCGCATTTTCGTGGCTGGTCATGGGTTCGGCGGTGAGACAGCTATGGACATGGTCACCTCCCATACCGAACTGTTTGCCGGTGTGATTTCCATCTGTGGACTTGGACGCCGCCATCTGCAATGGACAGCATGGAATGCCGTCGAACTCCCATGGTATGTCGTCATCGGCGACAGTCAGAACGGCTGGTTTGAGCGGATGGAACTCGTTGCCAGAAAGCTCTTTCGCCGCAGCGACGAAAAGAAGCTGTTCGCGGATGTCCTGTTCGTCAAGTATCCCGATCGAGGAGCCGAGGGCTACATCGAAGAAGCCGATGATGTTTTCCGCTGGATGGCTCTGCATCAGCGCGAACGATATCCGCAGTCGATTCATGCCGATCTGATGCGCAGCACCGATCTCAGGTGGTACTGGCTGAAGCTGGATTCCATCCCGGTTCAATTCGCGAAACTGGATGCTCCCGGCTCTCCTTTGGATGCCGGCTTCAACTCAACCGAACTGAACGTCCGCCGCAACGACAAGAACAGCGTCATCATCGAAACGGCTCCCGGCAACGTCACACTCTTTCTGTCACCCGAAATGCCGGGTCTCGACGTTCTGAAACCGATCACGATCGTCGAAGACGGAAACCGCATCAAAGTCGATTTCGATCCGGACGTCAGTCACATGCTGGAAGAACTCTACATCACCGGCGACCGCAGCCGCTTGTGTTACATGAAAGTGATGATGGGGAAGTAGTCCGTAGTCGCGGTTTTGTCGTGGGGCAGGCTTTCAGCCTGCCTCGTCGATTCACAGACCCTGCATGTTTTCAATTCCAGGCAGGTTGGAAGCCTGCCCCACAAAGAAACGCAACGACGTTACCGTCGCGCCTGAGTGCTCCACCAGACCAGTGAAATTCCGGCCACAATGGCCAGCGCCGAAACGATCAGCCACGAACCCGGCAAATGCGACTGCTCAACCATGCCGATATTCCAGCCGGCCAGTTGTTCCTGGTAGTGAGCAATTGTCAGCAGCAGCGAGTTATGAATCACATGCAGCAGCATCGACGGCAGCAGACTGTCACTCCGCCAGCGAACCCAGCCCAGCAGCAGGCCCATGCAGGTGCTGGGGAGAACTCGTTCCGGAGCGGCACCTCCGGCAAGAATCACATGAAACAGTCCAAACGCGATGGCCGTCAGGATGACCGTCGGCAGTCCCTTCATCTGAGACCGCATCCCGCCGAACAGGAATCCGCGAAAGAAGATCTCCTCGCAGATGCCCGGCGCGATTCCCAGAGTTATCACAATCAGCGGCAGCGGCACTAAGCGCCAACCGGCCAGCAGGGCTTCGATCTGTTTCAGCCTCGACTCATCAATTGCGTTCAGACCCAGCGAGTGCATCCACACAACCATCTCGAAGATCCACGGCCATGCCGCGGCTCCCAGCAGCACAACACCCGGCCAGATCGCTGGCGACGGCCATTTGAACTGCAGTCCTGATCGAATGCTGATCCTGCGCCACAGCAGGATCGCGAGCGGCAGTCCCGCAAACAACACTATCATGAGAACGCCGGACGTGATCAGCCGGGACCACATGGAAGCTGTCGTGTTTCTCGAAAACAAACCCGAAGCCACAAAGTACGCCGGAAACAAAACTGCCAGTCCCGTGGCCGCCAGAGTCAGAGACTGCTTGGCTGACGCTGCTTCCGGACGACTCAGCAGTTCGTTCCATCGCCCGCGGCTGCCAACGGAGGCCGCATCCGTACCGAAAACTCTTGCCGCGAAACCCAATGCAGCCGCACCGTACAGAATCGTCGAGACCACAGCGGCGATCGACGGCAGCAGCGTTGCTGTCCCTTCCAGCACCTCACGAGCCATCAGCAACATATTGACAACCGGCACCACCGCTGTGCCGTGAGTCAGATGCCAGCCCGGCAACATGATCACCAGGCCCGGTGCGAGCGACAGCAGGAGCAGCGGAATCAGCAGCGCCTGAGCTTCCTTAAAGCTCCGCGCGGAACTGGTCAGCATCAGCAGCACGGCGGAGTAAAAACATGCGAAGGATGACAGGACGAGGCACAGCCTCAGTGCGAGACCGGCTGTCAGTCCGGTCTCGCCGAACAGTGTCGATTCCAGTTGCAGAGCAAACACTGTGACGGTCATTGCCAACAGATTCAT
>JANNGQ010000305.1:0-2077 GCA_031403975.1 Planctomycetota bacterium | reverse complement strand
AGAGACGAAAGTCGTCCCATGGGACGTTCTCCGCGCAGCACGATCCTGGACGCGACTTTGTTGCGAGCCTGCTCAAGTTCATCCGAAGTGATGCTGTCCGCATTGACTGCGGCAAGCACGCGCTGGCACCGTTCCAGGTTCATCGACACGTCGTCCGGAGAGCAGCTGAGGTAGCTCATCCAGGCCCCGGTTCCGTCATACTCGCTGTAACTGACATCTGCGGACTCGGCATGACCAGGATCAACCAATTCCCAGAACAGCCTGCTGCCGGAATCATCTCCCACAACAACGGCCAGCAATTCGGCGGCGAATCGCAGTGGGCTTCCGGCGTTCGGGCCGAGTCCCATCTGCATCACATGCTGTTGAACACTGCTTTCACGGACCACCATCCTCGAACTCGGCTTTGGTACAAGTTCCGGGACCGCTCGCAACGGTGTTCCGGAAGGGATCCTGCTGCAGTGTTTCTCCGCCAGAGCCACGGCTTCCGTAAAGTCGCAGTTTCCGGCGATCGCGAGAGTGATATTTCCTGTGTGATACCGGCTGCGATGGTAATCCCGCATCTGCCCGGATGTCAGAGCCGTGATACTGGAGCTGGTGCCGAGAATGCTCTGTCCCAGCGGATGGCCGGAGAAATGTGTCGCCATCAGATGGTCGTAGCAGATGAATGACGGTTGATCGTCGTACATGCTGATCTCTTCGAGAATCACGTTCTTTTCCATGTCGAAGTCCTCCTGCCTGAGAGACGGCTGCATCAGCGACGAAAGCAGTTCGATGGCGCGTTCCAGATACTCAGGCAGTACCGCGGCGTAGAACAGGGTCGTTTCTTCACTGGTGGATGCGTTGTACTTGGCTCCGATTTCGTCAAAAACGCGATTGATCTCATCAGCAGAAAATCGATCGTCACCTTTGAATGCCATGTGTTCCAGAAAATGACTGACTCCGGAAATCTCGCTGGTCTCGTCGCGCGAGCCGGTGCGCACGAAGAATCCCGCAGCCACACTGTGAACTGACGGGTTGGTCTCGGCAATGAGTGTCAGGCCGTTGGAGAGAGTGCAGCGCTGAAAGTTCATGAGAATCGTTCGTTGCGGATGGTGTTGCAGTCACGCTCGCCAGAGCGTGAGACGAAGTCGAAAACCAGGAATCTTCACGGACTGGCGACCGTGACTGCATGAAATCAGGTTCTGACAGGGCACTAACTTCCGAGCGTCGTGACACAGGCCGGGTTGAGAGCCTGCGGGCCGATCGTGACGAGCACCATGGATTTCGGAGCAAATTCCACGGCAAAATCGCGGACCTGCGCCGTCGTCAGCCGGTTAATCCTGTCATTGATTTCGTCAAGCGTCACGACCCGGCCAAGATGATACATGTCACGGGCCAGTGACGACGCCCGGGAGGTCGTTGATTCCTGCTGCATGATCAGCGAACTTTTGGCCCGGGCTCTGCACCGCTGCAGTTCTTCGTCGGTGATTCCGTCGTGCAGGCGCAGGATTTCTTTCACAGTCACATCGAGTGTCTCCTGAGCCCTCTCCGTCGTGGTTCCGGCGTAAGCGAAGACGCGCCCTTCTTCACGAAGTGTGCTCAGTGATGCTGAGATCGCGTAGCACAGACCTCGTTTTTCGCGCACCTCGGTAAACAGCCGGGAACTCATACCTCCGCTGAGCAGACTGACAGCGGCCCAGGCTTCGTAGTAACGATCGTCGCGATAGGGCACTGTGTTCCATGCCAGCCCGATATGAGTCTGAGCCGAATCATGTTCGATGTGACATGGTGACTGCGGCAGTGCGCCGACTGCAAGCTCCGGAGCACTGGATGATTTCCAGCCAGCGAATGCAGACTCTGCTGCTTCCCGGATCTGATCCGGATCGATGTTGCCGGCAATACCCAGAATCGCATCGTCCGGGCGCATGAACCGCCGGTAATGATCCCGCACGCCCTCGATTGTGACCGACGGCAGGTCCGTGAGCTCACCTTCCGCCGAGTTTCCCCATGGGGCCGCATAACTGTGCTGTCGCAGAACCTTACCCAGCCGCTGTCGTGGCTCATCTTCGAGTGACATCAGTCCCTGTTCGACAAGGTC
>JANNGQ010000304.1:0-8331 GCA_031403975.1 Planctomycetota bacterium | reverse complement strand
GCCTGGAGCTGCTGGCCGCGGGTCACCGCCGCGAAATGGGCTGATGCGGATCATGTTTCTGGGTGTGCGGGGCTCGATCCCCGCCCCCGGCCCCGAGTTCGTCAGCGTCGCCGACAGTCCGGAAACGACCAGGGCAATCAGATTCGCTCTCACGGGGTGAAGCCGGTTTTTCAGGCACGTTGTGGCGGCCACAACGACAGTCGCGACAAAGACGAGCGCATTCGGAATCTCTATTTCTCCGATCAGAGTCGATGTCATGAACCCCGAAATGTAGCGGTTATCCGCCCGGCACCAGGGTACGACACAAAGCAGCAGCGTCAGGCCACACACCAGCAGACTGACCGCAGGAGCCGAGTCCAGCCGTGATCGAGGGATTGCCGCGGCCGGTTCAGTCGATTTCTGAGGAGTCGGCATCACACGGTTCAGCAGGCCGCCGAAATTCAGCACTCGTGTGAACGTCCCCTGATGATCGGCGGCAGCGCCGACGAGACCGGAAGCCGCTTTGAGCAGAGCTTCGTTCATCTCACGCACTGATCCGAATCGCCGGGCTGGCTCCACCTGCAGAGCTTTGTGAATGACTTCATCGACCGCCTTCGGAACGGCCGCCAGTGACGACGCCGGAGGGAAACTGCCCCGAGGCACCCTGCCCGTCAGCAATTCGTACAGCAGAATTCCCATCGCGTAAATATCTGCGCGGTGGTCCACGGTCTTGGGATTGTCCCACTGTTCGGGTGCCATGTAATTCAGAGTCCCCATCGCCTGGCGGGTCTGAGTCAGTGACACTTCGCAACCGGAATCCATCGCCAGGCGAGCCAGTCCAAAGTCCGCCAGCGATACATGTCCGGCCCGGCTGAAGAGGATATTCTCGGGCTTGATGTCGCGGTGGATCACGCCCTCCGTATGAGCATAATCCAGTGCCGCGCTGACTTGGTCGAAGATCCGCAAGGCCTCATCAGGAGCCAGCCGACCGGCTTCCAGCAGTTCGCGAAGATTCATGCCGTCCATGTGTTCCATGATCAGATAGCAGATGTCTCCCGAGTGACCAAAGTCGTAGACTCGAACCACATTCGGATGATTCAGCCGCGCCATCGCACGAGCTTCGCGAGCGAAGCGTTCCGCAAACAACTCATCCTTCGCGAGTTCCTTGGGCAGGATTTTGACCGCCACAAGTCGTTCCAGACGGGTTTGCCTGGCTCGATAGACACAGCCCATGCCACCGGAGCCGATCAATTCCAGGATTTCCATCTCGGGGAGCAGCGGAGTCAGTTCTTCCTTCGACGGCATCGCATACGCACGCCGGCCTCCGGCACCTGGCAGGTCGAGTGCAAGGCCGAACAGAGACGCCTTGTCGAGTTGGTCCACGAGATGTGTGGGAGTGGCAGGAGAAGCACTGGTCATCGGGAACTCTCCAGAGTTTTTCGCAGATTCAGAATCTCATCGTCGATATCGGTGCCGGACGGAACCGTCTCGGCAATCTCCTCACGGATCAATTGTCCCAGCCTCTGACGCATCCGGTGCAGTGCGACGCGTACGGCCCCTTCGCTCATACCGAGCTTTGCCGCCAGGTCGCGTCCGTTCATGCGATCCGACGCATCCAGGCTGCCCTTCAACGCATCAAACAGCGTCGCGCGGCCATCTGAGTGTTCGCTCTGCAGCCGGTCGAGAGAACGTTGCAGAATCGTTCGAGCCCAGCGGACATCAAACTCCTGATCGGCAGACAATTGTGTCATTGGCTCAGTGATGACGGTTGTCGTCAGTGAAATATGCCGCACCTCGCCCCCGCGCTTCTGAGCCCTCGCGAGATCATGCGCATCCGCCAGAAAATCCCGCACGGCGTTCAGCAGAAATGCCCGGAACCGGCCTCGATTCGGATCTGCCTTCGCTAGTAATTCCCCACGGATGAGCCGTGAAAAGAAGTCCTGAGTCAGATCTTCTGCGGTCTCTCTCGACTCCACTCGCCGAGCGACAAACGCCAGAACCGGATCAACATAGTGTCGGCAAAGCTCTTCCAGCGCGGCCCTCGATTCCGCAGTCGGGGCGGCCGCCGCCTGCCGGATAAAGGTCCATCGAGTCGTCGGAAAAGCCATCTCGCCGTCTCACCGCTGTGCTGTCAGTCGTTTCCACGACAGGGAATCAGGAAGTTTCGGAGAGATGTTACACTGAATCTCCAGAAATCCCTGCATGGCGAGCGGTGGTGCTTTGTCAAGACTTCGACTTTGGGAAGCCACGCTCGCCAGTGCGTGGGCAAGTTCCGTGAACCGCCCACGTTCTGGCGAACGTGGCTACGTTGGCAATCTCACTCTCCAGCTTTGACAAAGCGGTGGCAGCCTCTCAGAAGGATCGATCACCAGGAACAGGACCTGTTCAGTCAATTCGGCTGGCCTTCTGACGGACGCCATTCTGAAACAGTTCAACCGAACTGCATTTGCCATCTTTGTCGACCGCAAACGTCAGCGTTGCATCCACAACCTTGTAGAACCACTCGCGGTCGGACCGGGCAAAGACCTGGAACGTCGGCTGTCCGGTCGCGGCGACCATGAGCTTGCCGTCGTCCACGGACACGGTCAGCACGAATCCCGGGACCAGCTGATACTTGCCGACGTATTGCCGCATGACCTTATCGTCAACAGCGACCGATTTGCTGAAAACTCGTGGCTCGACAGCCGCTCCGGCGCACATTGTGATGATGTCCTGTGCCAGGCGGTCAACTTCCATACTGGCCGTATTCGCAAGCACGACGACACCGGTCTTAATATCGCGGTTCACGAGCATCATCGAGTGGTAACCGCCGGTTTGACCGTTATGCCAGCGCGTCTCAATGTCCTGTGCAATGTGCCACCCCAATCCAAGAGCAACGCCACCTGTTTCCAGCGGCTCCTGATGAACTTTCCATGCGAGTTTGATGGCCGATCCGGTTTCATCGGAGTCTGGTTCCAGATTGGCCTGGACAAAGCGGAGCATGTCCTTCGTTGTACTGCGGATCGCACCCGCACCCGCCAGCGCCTCAAAATTCCAGTTGTTGGTCAAAGCGCCGTCCGAAAGGTGCGGTTCCGCGAGCCGGCTCCGATGCGCTGCACTGAGGGCCACCGTCGTATCGCTCATCTCAAGCGGAGCAAGAACTCGTTCCTTCAGCAGTTGTTCGTAGGTTTTGTCGGCATCCACCGACAGGACATGCCCCAGCAGCCCGCCGGCAAGGTTCGAATACTCGTACTTGATCCCCGGTGCCCGATCTGGTTTGTAACGACCCAGAAATGCATACAGCCGGTCGGCCGAGTAGTCCGCATAGGGATTCGCATTGTCCGCCGGCTGAAAGTTGTCGGGTAAAGTCGGCAGTCCGGAGACGTGGGTCGCGAGATCCTGAAGCGTTATTATCCGCTTTCCCTGTTTCGGCATGACCACTTGCGGCGGCAACAATTCCTGCAGCGGCTGATCGAGTCGGACTCGGCCGCGCGAGACTGCGTCGCCCAGCAGCACTCCTGTAAACACTTTGCTGATGGAGCCAATTTCATAGACGGTATCTCCGTCCGGTTGGCGGGCGTCGGAATCTTCCAGGCGACCGTAACCAACAATGGTCGTTTCGCCATTCCGAAGCACGCCGATCGTCATGCCGGCAACAACTTCTGCATCGATATACGGCTGAGCAAGGCGGTCAATGCGAGTCTTCAGTGCGTCGTCGGCCAGTGTGTCCTTCGCGGCGAAGGCCATGATGATCGCTACAGTGAACAATCTGGCAGACTGTCGGCGTTTGCAATTCGTTTCCATAGATGGACTCCTATTCGATTGAAGTTTCGTTCAGTTCGTTGATCAAAGCCGTGATCTCATTTTGCAGCGGCAGAAATCGCTTTCTGACGATGTGCTGGTTGAACCACCAGATTCCGGCGCTGACCAGGAGTGTCACGGCGAAATAGACGCCGGAGGCAGCCAGTGAATCTGACTGCCCGAAGAACACGAGATTCACGCCTACCATACACGGCGCGAGATACCACCAGAGTACGCTGCGCAGCATTGCAATCTGACGCGCGACGCTTCGGGCTTCCTGCTCGTAATATCCGCGGATGCTCAGATCATTCTTCTTCGCCTGTCCGCTCATACGAGTATGGTGAAGGCGGTAAACAACAAACATGCCCCAGAAGAAAATGATGGCTGAACCAACTCTTGAAATGCCGGACGGCACGGTCAGTGCCAGAACGCCGAAGAAAGGGACCACGGCAATCGCAGCAGCGGTTTCGATAATGTCGCGTACCAAAACTGTCGCATTTGTCCTTTCAACAGTACGGCAGAGACTCACCAGCGCTTCTTCGCGAAGCTGTGGGCTGACGACCTCTGCATTCGTGGTCCTCCATTGTCCGGGTAATGAGTCGAAGTTCATCAGGCATCTCCCTTCTCGCAATAGGTCTCTTCGAATCGCTGACGCAGACGATGCAGTCTCACTCGAAAGGCCCCTTCGGAAAGGCCTGTGATTTCTGCTGCTTCCGCATTCGAAACGCCATCCAGAAATGTCAGCATCACCGCGCGATCGACCTTCGAAAGTGATTCAAGAAAGTTGCCCAGGATCTTGTTTTCCAGAAATTCTGAACTGGCAGTGGAATCAAGCCGGGACACCTCACGAAACTCAAATTGCATGTGCCGTCGGAGGTTCTTTGAGGAACGTTTCCAGGCGAGTGCTGTATTGAGCGCGACGCGGTAAGCCCATGTGTCGCGGTGCGAACGCCCCTCGAACTTTGGCAATGCTCGCCACACTTGCAGCATGATTTCCTGTAACAAGTCTTCGCGGTCAGCTCCCACGGCGTACGCACGAGCAATCCCCGCCCAGCGAGCACAGTTCTTCTCCAGCAGCTCGGCATACACAGTTTTCAATGGGTTTAGTCTCAATCCGACGGCGGATGTGTCTCTTGGATTGTTTCAGCACCTCATTAGTTGCGCCACCGGGGCTGTTGTTACAAGAAAACGCGGATATGACTATCGGAAGCATGAAAGAGGTCGTTCGAGATCATTCCGAGTGAAGCACTCCGTGCAGCTGCGGCAGACTCGAAGCCCTTCCAGCGATCACTGTGCCGTGTACCCACCGTCCACAGCGATGATCTGGCCCGAGATGAAGGAGGCCTTATCGGATGCCAGGAACACGACGGTCTGAGCCACCTCATTCGCACGGCCCACTCGACCGATCGGATGCTGGGCGACCAGCTGTCGGCGGAAATCGTCGCCGCCAAACTTTGCGATGAAGCGGTCGGCCATTTCAGTTTCGATGACTGCAGGAGCGACGGCGTTGACTCGTACTCCCTGGGCAGAGAACTCCAGCGCGGCGGACTTCGTCAGACCGACAACCGCATGCTTGCTGGCGGTATACAATCCCATCGAGTGGAATCCGATCAGTCCGGCGACGCTGGAATTGTTGACGATGGAACCTCCACCGGAAGCAAGGATCGCCGGGATCTCGTACTTCATCGACAGCCAGACACCCAGGACATTTGCGTCCATGACTCTGCGATAGTTCTCGGCTGTCTGTTCTGTCGTCAACTTCCCAATATCACCTTCGATTCCGGAATTGTTGAATGCAAAATGCAGCCCACCGAACCGAGCGACCGTCTGCGCTACGGCTGATTTCATCTGCTGCTCATCAGTTACCGGGACGAATCGGTGTTCTTACAGAATAATTCCGAGAAGCCATGTGGCTGACGAAGGATCATCCCTGAGCCGGCGGCCGTGGACTCAATGACCTGAAATGCAGATCGTTGAACGCCCGGAATGCACGTCGCTCACACTCTCTGAAGTTGGGCAATTCGAGTCCCGACAGGGACGGTCCCGGCGCGCCGGGATAGCCACGGGCGTGAGCTCAATGGCACTCACTTTGGCGGATTCGCCACCGTGTAGAACAGTTGTCTCAACTGTTCCGCCTGCGACCGGGTGAACAATTGGGGACAACTGTTCCACAAAGTGATAGCCATTGCGCGTGAGCCACTGGTTTCGGATCGTTCGATTTCGAGAGCCCCGACGGGCAACGCCTTGGAGGATTCTTGTGGCCGGATTCGTGAGAATTCGGGGGTGACCCGCTGATTCCGGAGTCTCACGACTCCGGCTACGAACCCATTCTCTCATATTTCATTGCGAAAAATCCCTCACGGCGTTGCCCGACAGGGCGACAGGAGTCGGCTCATGGCGCCCTTTCTGGGCTGATCGCGATGAATCTACAAGTTCCAGTGGCTCACGCCACCGGCTGACGATGTGCCGGGCTTCCAGCCCTGATAAACTGCGCAACTTCAAAACTGACGCTTCGGGTTTGTGTGGATTTCCGAAGAAGTTGTGAAAGGACTCCTGAACGTGCAGGTACTTGACGGTGTCGAGTGAATTTCACGCCTTGCAGAATCGCAATGGCCGACATTCGGCAATACACGAGAATCGTCATGGTGACACAGACACACGACATCGGCCGCAACATGCAGATCGAAATTTACTTCGAGAGGCCAGGTTCGTTATTCCGTACAACGGAATCATTGGCAACTCAAGTGGCCAGCCGTCCATCGATCGCTGGCCAGCAAGGAGTCGACTTTCTTGATCCCTCTGCTGTTCAGTCGGCCGTACGCAACATATCCGCAGTCTCACGATTCCGGACTGTTTAGTTCGACAGTCCCGTTGCCTCGATGGTGAACAAGATTGGAGGCTGCTGCTGTCAGTCACTCTCACGGTTGGCACAAGGCCAACGGGTTCGAACGTCGGACAGTCGAATGAGTATTCAGCCGGAATCTGAACCACATCCTCCCGCTGTTCGCTGTCGCGTGAGGGGATTACAATTATCCTCGCGAGAGCATCGAACGATGCAGTATGAGTCCTCCAACACGATGCAACATCAGAGGCCAGCTTGGCAGTTCAGGAATCTCCAGTCACACGAGCGAGCCTGCTGGTTCGGCTGAAGGATGGCTCGAACCAGGCGGCCTGGGAAGAGTTTGTCGAACTCTATGCACCCGTGATTTACGGCTTTGCACGGGGTCGCGGGCTGCAGGATGCGGACGCATCGGACATGATGCAGGACGTCCTTCGATCCGTGTCCGGTGCAATGGATAGTCTTGATTACGATCCGGTCAAGGGTAGTTTTCGCGGCTGGCTGTTCACAATCACCAGGAATAAAGTCTTCAATCATCTGTCAAGTCGACGCGGGAAGGCTCGCGGGACAGGGGATTCGGACGTGCATTCACAACTGGCGCAGCATCCTGACGATCGATCGGATCTGGCAGCCGGCTGGGAACGCGACTATCAGCGTCGCATCACAGCGTTGGCGATGGACCGCTTGAAGTCAGAGTTTCAGCCGAAGACGTGGGATGCGTTCTGGAGAACGGCGGTTCAGGACGAATCCGTGGCTGACGTCGGCAGGGCCTTGTCGATGTCGCCAGGTGCGGTTTACGTCGCCAAAAGCCGTGTACTTGCGCGGCTGAAGGACGAAGTGCAGAGCATGATCGCAGAAGATGAGGTCTGAAGATGGTCACACCATTGATCTGTCCGAATTCGAACGACTTGCGGTCGCTGCTCGATGGAAGTGCGACCGACAGTCAGCAACTTGAACTGACGCGACACCTGGATGAATGCCCGGAATGCCAGCAGGCTCTTGAACAGCTGGCCGATTGCGACTCCATCATATGCGAGCTGGCAAAGGGCTCTGACCGTGATCAACCGGAGGCAGATTCTGCTTACTGGACGGCCCTCAAGCGTATTCGCGATGTCTCAATGGAGACTGTCGTTCCGGGAAGCCCGTCGACTCAGGATGGAAAGCGCCTTGACATCACCACTCTTGATTTCCTCGAACCTTCGACCGACGGCAGCAGCCTCGGGCGCCTTGGCCACTTTGAAGTAGTGCGTGTCATCGGGCGTGGCGGAATGGGAGTCGTACTCGAGGCCTTCGACAACCGCCTGCGCAGACCGGTCGCCGTGAAGGTGCTGGATGCGGGTGACAAGAATGACGATCTCTCAAAGCAGCGATTCTGCCGGGAAGCCCGAGCCGCGGCGTCGATTACTCACGAAAACGTTGTCGCCGTGCATCAAGTCGAACGACTGGAGGCCACTGGGCTCTCGTACATTGTGATGCAGCTTGTCAAAGGCGAAAGCCTGGACGAGCATCTGCAGCGAGTCGGCCAGATGCCGATCCGCGATGTGATCCGGATCGGCGCAGAAATGCTGGCTGGTCTGGCAGCGGCTCATGAGTTGCAACTTGTCCACCGCGATATCAAACCGGGCAACATGCTGATCGATGAAGCCACGGGTCGAGTCAAACTGACGGACTTCGGGCTCGCCCGTGCCGCAGATGGTGATCTTCGACTGACTCGCACGGGAATGGTGGCCGGG
>JANNGQ010000303.1:0-9206 GCA_031403975.1 Planctomycetota bacterium | reverse complement strand
CCAGCCATGGATGAAACCGGAGGTCACCGATCGCTCGTGTGGGACGTTGCCACCGCCCCGGGCGGGGCCACGATTGAGTTCGGGGGTGGGATCCTTTCTACCTACAACACCGCGTTTTACGCCGCGAAAGAACAATTCCAGGTGCAGGAGGATGGAACCATCGAATGGTCTCAGAGCGAAGCCGGATCGATGAGCCACGATGGAACTTACACTGCCGGTGGGGTCTCCTCTGGAATTGGGGGTGGTCGCAAAATCCACTTGCGCGCCGCGGGGAAGGCTGTGGCACCGCGCGCCGCGACTGGCGAGCTGCGGGCCGAAGACCGCCGGCTGTCGCTCGACTTGTCGGTCATTTCCGGCAGCGGGCACTCCTCGGGAAGTACGCCCGGGGCTTATGCCACGATCATTGCCAACCTCGATGATCGCGAACAGGTCATCATCCCCATCCTGGGCGGCACGCATCGTGCGCCCAATCCGCCCTGGATCGTGAAATGGCAGGACGTGAAGCCGACCCGAGTGACCAAAGAAGAACTCGCCCCGGACGTGATCCAGGAGACGATCACCTGGGAGGCAACGCGAGAAACGCGGATTCCCAAAGAGATCAACGGCGAGTTGACGCCTCCCATGACCGAGCGTCTGGAAATCCGGCACGTGCGGTACGTGAACCTTGTTCCGCGAGGATGATCGACCATGGTGAGCCAGACCAGCATCCAATCGAGCCTGCAACTTGCCGCACTGGTCAGCGTGGTCCTGCTGACAGCGCCGCCCTCGGCTGCCCAGCAGGCGGCCGCCGAGAACCCACACGACGGCGAGTGGTCGTTGGAGTTCAGCGTGTGTACTCGGCCGGGCGGCGTGTTCTTTGCGATTGGCGGCGACGAGCATCGTTTCAATTGCCTGTTTCAGGTTGCCAGGGAGTCATTTACGGTCGCTGCCGACGGCGTCCTGAAGTGGGAGCAACGCGAAGGGGGACGACTGCACGTCGACGACTATTCCACGCTGGCCGGCAAGACCGCGGTTCAGTACCAACAGCCCGTGCTGCGCCTCACTGGGCAAGCCGCCGCCACACCGGCCGGAGCCGAGTCGGGCCGCACGTATGATCGCAAGCTGTCACTCCAATTGGCCTGGACCGGCGGCAGCGGGCCAGGCATCGACCATAACGGCCAGCCCTTTGTGATCGCCCTTTCGGCCGACGGCAGCCAGTGGACGACCTCTGGGTATACCCGCGCTGCGCCCTACCAGAAAACACTTTGGGAGCTGACGCCTGCGAGCGTCCAGCGGGAAGAGATCGCCGTCGATACGATCCGCGAGTCGACGATCTTCCGCGTCAGCCGCCAGACGACGCTCATCGACTTCATGGCGGCCCCCGGCTTCTCGCCCGCAGTGACCGAGCAGATCGAAATCAAGCACGTGCGCTTTCTCAACCTCGTTCCGCGAGGCTGATGTAGATGCTTGGCAGAGGCTATTCGAGGTAATCAAACTTAAGGAAAACACTCATGAAGCAAGCAGTCGTCGTCCTGGTTTTCGCGGGGGCCAGCGTTTGGTGCGGCGGTACGGGCTGGGCACAGGCTCAGCCTGACATGGCTTATTACAGCGGGGATAACGACGGCCCGGTGCCTCCCGGCACCGTGCCCCCCTCGCCCGAGGATTTCGTGGGGGGTGTTCAGCGCGACCCGCGCGACAGGCAGTTCCATACCATTACTGTAGCCGCAAAGGGTGACAAATGCGGCCGCAGCTTCTACATCAAGGGCACGTTCCGCTTCGACGACGACCTCGATCCGGACGCCGAGATCACTGGCACGATGTCGCGCTGCACGACCACCATTCTCCTGCCGCCGCCGTGCAATCATCTGAAGAACTACCAGGTGGAGTTCAAGGGGACGGTCAAGAGGGGGCGCGGGCCGCGGACTGGATCGCGCCAGCTCAGCATCGACATTAATTATTTCCCCGACGAAAAATGGATTCCGGAGCCGCCTTGCAAAAAGGCGCGGACCGATCGAGGCACCGACTCGCTCGTGCTGACCGAAGCGAGACCGGACAAGCGTACTCCCACTGGCAAGATCATTAACGACGATATTGAAGAAGCGGAGAAACTTATCGTGGACAGCATTATGAAGGGCTTCCGAAAACTCAAATAGCCGACAGCGCAAACGAACACCACTCATTGGCGACGAGCAGAAACAGAGGAACACGATGAACGCTATCATCCTTGCATCGCGAAAAATCCCGGGACTAAAGGCACCTTTGTTCGCCATCATGCTGGTGGTATGCTCGGGATCGCAGATGAAGGCACAGGACGCCGAAAACAACGCCGGGCAGCTTGTCGAGTTGCAGCAACAAGCAGCCGCGGGGAATGCGCCGGCCATGTTCGCACTCGGGCAGCGCTACCGGCATGGCCAGGGAACCACGATCGACCTCCGCAAGGCGGCGGAGTGGTACGGGAAAGCGGCCCAGAAGGACCATGCCGCGGCCATGACGCAACTCGGGCGCATGTACCGCGGCGGGCAAGGTATCGGTCGCAACGACCTTCAGGCGCTCAACTGCTTCAGGCGGGCCGCGGAGCTCGACAATCCCGCGGCAATGAACTATCTGGGCCTGATGTATGTGGAAGGAACGAGTGTATTGCCCGACCCACATCGGGCCGTCGAGTTATTCCGCCAGGCAGCAGATAAGGGTGACCCCTCGGCGATGCTCAACCTGGGCAGTGCCTTCGAGATGGGAAGGGGCGTCAAGCAGGACGAGGTCCAAGCCAGAACGAGGTACGCCCAGGCCCAGGCGAAGCTCGAAGAAGCCGCAGCGGCGGGCGACCCCGACGCAATGCTGAGCCTGGTGTCGATCTTTCGTTACGGTCAGGGACGAGAACCCGAGCCTGACCAGGCCGTGGCTTGGTGCCAGAAAGCGGCCGCGCTGGACCGGACGGACGCGATGTTTCTGCTCGGTCGGATGTATATCGATGGGGAAGGCGTCGCCCAGGACGCCGAAGAAGGCCGCTCCTGGTGGGTGAAAGCTGCCGACCGTGGCGATCCGGAGGCGATGTATCTGCTGGCAGCCGCACATCGCGAGGGGACACTTTTTGCCATGGATCCCAAACAGTCGCTGTCCTGGTGTCAGAAAGCGGCTGCCGCCGGTCACGCCAAAGCGCTGAGAGTATTGGGCGAGTTGTGCGCTCATGGCGAGGGTATGCCCAGGGACGACAAGAAGGCACAAGAGTGGTACTCACAGGCAGCCCAGCTTGGCGATGGTCCTGCACTGACGCACCTCGGCCATTTCTATGCCGCGGGCCGAGCAGGGACAAAAGACGATCAAGCCGCGGCTGGTTTCTTTCGCGCCGGCGCCGATACAGGCGACGCCGAAGGAGCCTACGAGCTGGCGCGCTGCTATGCCGAAGGCAAGGGACTGGTTAAGGACGAGGCAGAGGCAGCGCGCTGGTATCGTCAAGCGGCATTTGATGGAAATGCCGCCGCAGGCCATGCGTTGGGCCGGTTATACGCCACTGGTCTCGGCCTGGAAAAGGATGAAGAGATCGCCGTTTTCTGGTACGGCTTTGCGGCCAATCAAGGGCACGTGCCGGCGATGCGGGCCCTGAGTGAGGCGCTCCGCAGCGGCACTGGCGCCGCGAAGGACGAACAGCAGGCGGCTGAGTGGCAGGCCAGGGCCGATGCGGCAGTCCAACCATAAGCGTGCAGGTCCTGTTTGGTTGACACGCTTATCGACTTTCGATGCATTCGCCGTGTTTCTCAAAAGCGGTCCATGATCTGACGCTTCGCTTCCCCCGATGCGGGGAACGGACAGCGATCTGGTCGCGGTTTTTGAGGACGAGCATCATGCCATTCAGCCAGCGTCCGTCGCGGACATGCTGCTTCTCGAAGATGGAGAACATCCTCGCGTCGTCTTCCGCCTGAGCCTTAAACTCTTCCGCGGACGGCGGCGTGGAATTCCCGGATCGTCCTCATGGGGGACCTCCGCCAAACTGGCCACCCGAGTCACCTCGGATTGTGACATCCAGTTCTGTAATGCTGACCTTCAGGCCAAGCGAGGCGTAATCTGTGATGGCTTTTTCGATATCGTCAAACGGGACTCGTCCCGAACGCCAGTGGCGCTGTATCCCGACAGCATGAATCGGTGCTCCTTCGTCGATCAGTCGCTTGAGCAGCACCATGGAACTGGCATGTTTCGGTCCAGATTCGATGTTGTAGTCGTTGTAGTACAGGATCGCATCTGGATCGGCTTCGTGTACACACTGGAATTCCAGAGTCAGGAACTCCGGGCCGAGGGACTGCATTCATTTGGAATCGCGGAGGTTCTCAGTCATGCCGGTGTGGATGTCGCCGCCATCGTTGATTGCTTCATTGACGACATCCCAGCTTTGAATCTTTCCCTTGTAGCGACTGTAGCCAATCCACGCACCGTCTTCTCCTTTGACGAACTCGGTGCTGTCGCGAAATGTCACGCCGACACTCGTCGCCTCGGGTGCAACAATCCGGAATTTCACGCGGCCCTGCGAATTGACTTGAGGATACTCTTTGGCGGGCTGATTCGTGGAAGCGGGTGCGAAATCGTCCGTAATGCCTTGCGGCGTTGTACTGGACTGTTCCTGATTTGCGGGAGCAGTCCCTTCGGTGGTTGCACCTGCGTTCTCAGTCCCCTTCGCTTGTCCGGCGGACGATTCTTTGAACAGAAGTTGGGCGAAGTGATAGAGGTTGTTTCGCCAGTGCGTCGGATCGTGGCCGTGCGAGTCAACGTTCCAGATGTGCGGGACCCCCTTCTCTTTTAGATAACGCTGAGTCCGCTGGCTGATATTGATCAGACCATCTTTGTTGCCACAAGAGAGCCACAGCAGTTTGAGTTGTTCCTTTGCATTGGCGGGATCGGGAACGAGTTCTTCAGGGGCCTTCGTGTTCGGCGCGGATGAGAAACCGCCAACCCATGCGAACGTATCCAGGTGAGTCAGCCCGAAGTTGAGCGACTGGCCGCCGCCCATCGACAAACCTGCCAACGCGCGGTGCTCTCGATCTGCCTGCACTGAGTAACGGGACTCGATGGCTGGGATCACATCGTTCAGGAGATCCTGCTCGAAGACGGCAAACGCAGGAGCAGATTCAAAGACATTGCCTTCGGCTCGGTCGTTCTTTTGTGCTCGCCCGTTGGGCATTACAACAATCAAGGGAACGGCTTTGCCGTCCGCGATGAGATTGTCAAAGAGCACATCGGGCGTCGCAAAGCGCTGCCATTCCGTTTCATCGCCTCCGATGCCGTGGAGTAAGTAGAGGACAGGATACTTCTGGTCTTTCGAATAACCGGGGGGCGTGTAGACGTTCATCTTTCGAGTCGCGCCGACCGTCTTCGACTCGTAATCGATCATCTCCAGACTGCCGCGAGCGACCCCATCCCGCTCCTGCGTGATGCTGTCCGGAGGATCAGGATACGCTTGCTTGTCATCCGGTCCGAGCACAATGGGCCCTCCGAAACCACCTTGACGGCGTCGCGGGAGTTGCTCCGATTTTGCACGGTCGGCCTCATCGGATTGGAGACCCGAATTCGGCGCTGGCTGGGCAGATAGCCGACTGTTCTGGAGCACACCGATCAGAATCAGCAAAAACAAGAGTCTCATTGGGCGGTACTCCCTTTGCAACATGAATGGTTACGGCAGATATTCAGATTCAACAGCGCCTGGGTAACCTTGCCGCACGCAGCAGGCAGTGATCATTGCCACAATGACAGAATGCACAAGCCGTTTCGTCGCGTCCCGCGTACGCGGCACGGAGCTCCATGGAGATCTCTTCCTCTAAACGGTCAAATCGATCTTCGTTCAAAGTCATGCAATGCGCTTGAACCATACCAAGCGGGGCCGATGCACTCAATTAACGGCAGAATGTGGGCGAAAATCGCCCGGAGTCTGGCAGACTGCGAACCGGTTTCCGTCGACGTCCGTGACGTTGTTCGAACCCGATGTTGATCGCTCCTGCGAAGTGCCCGATCGGCAGATGACGTACAGCGCCTGGCAGCTTACCCGGCACGAAGAGTCCCTGCGGGTTACGCGCGCGATGTCTTCTGCATACTGAGTTCAGGCCGCAGCCAGATCCGTGTTCGATTCAATCGCTGCTCGTTCGGAGACAATGAGAGATCAGCGCCAGATCTATCCCGACAGTCACCATTTATCGGCCGACCGCCGAATGTCACTCACTTTATCGTCTTTCGCTCCGCGAAAGCACGTCCTCTCGCAAAGCGAAAGGCGACACGGGGCGGGTCATCACGGTCCAATCGAGTGACACCGGGCGACCGCCCCTGCACGTCGCTGCAAGTCAATTCCCCGCGCCTCCATCACCTCGGTCAGTTCCCCTGAACTGACCGGGTGTTTTTACTTTCATTTTGGCCAACTGTACTGCTCAACAAACAAGTTCCAGCTTGAGCCGGCTGGGCAGTTGAATGGCATCCCGACTGGAGGAGTCCGCAATTCGTCCTGCCTGGCGAAATGTGCCGCGGGATCTGCTCTTGCTTGTTCGTGTTGTGCGAACTATGCTGTTTCGAGTCGGTAACGAATGCCGATGAGACGAATGGAGCACCGGGCGATGAGGGTGATTTCCAGAACACGGCTGCGGAAGTTCTGGGATCATCCAGGACACATGGACGCTGAAGGGCCAATGCGAGCCTGGTACACGCATGTCAGCAACCGGACTGTTTGCTGGCACGCCTGGGCTGAAGTGAAGGTTGATTTCGCCAGCGCCAGTATCGTCGGCAACTGCGTGGTGTTCAACATCGGCGGAAACAAGTACCGACTTGTCACTCGGATTCTGTATTCGAGTCAGAAGGTTTTCGTGCTCAAAGCGGTGACTCACAAGGAATACGACAGGGAGCACTGGAAAGACGAATGCGGTTGCTTTGAGGCACCACCCACGAGAACGACCCGCCGCATGAATCCTTCCGAAACGGACGCTCCAAAACGCAAACCGAGGTGAATGATGGGGACCAGGACCAAGTTTACTTTGAAGGGAAAAGATCGGGATTCGTATCTGGAACTGGTACTGGAGTTCCCACTCTGTTCCATTGGTTCCGATGAGCACCTTGAGGCCGCCCAGCAGGTCATCGATCGCCTGTTGACCAGGGGGCAGCTTGATAGCGGAGCCGAGATATATCTCGATGCACTCAGCGACCTGGTCGCGGTTTACGAGGACGAACATCATGTCATCCAGCCTGCGTCCGATGCGGAGATGCTGCGTCATCTGCTGGATTCGAAAAGGGTGACGCAATCACAGCTCAGCCAGGCAGCCGGAATCGCCAAATCCTCAATCTCAGAGGTCCTGGCCGCCAGAAAGCCGTTCAGCCGCCAAATGATTCGCAAGCTGGCCGACTACTTTCATGTCGATGTCAGCGTCCTGACAGGAAACCTGTAATCGTCGCAAGGAGCCGATTCGTGGCTGCAATGCGAGATCTACAAGGCCATTCCCGACAATCACCGTTCATCGGCGGGCTATCGCAACGCGTCGCGACGTTACGTCGCCCAGGAAAACAATCCGAACTCAACCATCAATGGTCATCACACGAAGAAACCTTCCTCGTACGGTCCGCGCAAACTAAAGTACCTCACACGTTGTCTGACACGTTTCCAAGGGCTCATCGAAACTACGAGCAGCGGAATGAACGACACCGCGAAGGAGCGGCATATCGCGTCAGTAAAGCTGATGTGCCAGGAAGTCGCCTGATGGGCCAATTATTACTCCCCAGGTTTCGTCGGATCCGAGCATTAGTTTTTCTGACTGAACTGCCTCTCCGGGCGGTTTGACGACCACGGTGTAGGGGCCGGTGGGCACATCCCAATTCAGTCCGGTTTTCGGATCTTCAGCGCCGCGTCCGGCAGCAACTTTGTACTCGCGACCGTTGATGGTAATGACCGCCTCCTTGTCAGACGCATTCGCAATCAACAAGCGGGCTTTCCCAGGCGATGGCAGAAGACCTGCGGCTTTAGCGGCCTGAGCATCTCGCGACACAAGAGTGATGGCGATTTGCTGGCCGTCGGCTTTCAACTGAACGTTCAGACTGCCTGTCGGTCCGTTAAATGCGAGTTTTGCGGACTGTCTTTCGACAGTTCCGTCAGCTGCGTTTTCCTTCCACTCTCCCCAGGCTTCAGACGATAGCTCACGGCGATAGAAGTCCACAACCTGACTGAGTTCGGCGACGACCGTAGTAGTGGTCTGTTTTCGGAATGGGCTCCCTTCCGACTGCATGCCCTGATGTCCTTCGGGAATCGGCAAGCCGTCGTAGGCGTCGGCCACTAAACCACCGGCTGGTATCGTGGGCGCGGACACTCGTTCCCCGAGAATTTCCGCGTCAAAGCTCAATTCAAACTGGTACTCGCGGTCCAGGAACTCCCCCGGTTTGGCCAGCCGGGCCGTTCCGCGCGCTCGACCATCTTCGATCACGATATCGCCTTCCAGAGTGCCGCTGCCGCTGATGCTTACATTATCGGCCCAGATGGACATGGACGCCAGGTTTTCATCGGCGTCGATGGTCAATTGGACTTGAGGGATGAATTCGAAGTAGTTGTCGGCAGCGTCTTTTCCGAGTGTCGCTTTCAGCTTTGTCATGTTGAGTGGCTTTTCGGAAAGCACGATGGTCGTCCTGGGTTCGTCAAAGCTTTTCATCTTATAAGCGACGACGTTTGCCAGTTTGTATGTGTCGGTTCCGATGGTCAGCGTTCCGGAGTTCGCGAGTTTGGGTGCATCGGTAAGGCGTTTTGCCGGAGTTGCTTCTCGCGTCAGAACGCTCACATCGAAGCTGATCTCGGCAGTGAAGACGTCATCGAAGAACGAACCGGGTTCCTTTAGCTTGACGGTGCCGCGCGCTCGACCATCTTCCACAAGGGCGGTGCCATCCAATTCGTCGCCCGAACCGTTGCCGGGAATTCCTTCAGCCTGCAAACTCAACCGCCGGGGTTGGTCGTTGTCGTCCAGGACAACCAGCATAGACGGTTGCGGCCAGGTCGGAGAGCTGCCGTTCTCGTCTGTGTCCGTGCCGGTCTTCTTCAGCCTCGCGAGCAGGGTTTCCTGTTTGATGGGTTTTTGAGTCGCGATGATCTTCGTCGACCACTCATCGTATTCGAAGACTTCGTAGGCGATGACGTTCGGCAGCTTGAAGGTCGTACCGTTCATCACCACGATTCCTTCGTTGGGGAGCTTTTCCAATTTGTCGATCCCCTGTCTGGGTTTCTCCTTTCG
>JANNGQ010000302.1:0-1509 GCA_031403975.1 Planctomycetota bacterium | reverse complement strand
GGAACAACTTCATTGGCTCATCGTTGGTGATGTCAGCGCAGGGCGGTAAGTCGCGGGATGACTCAAAATACTATAGACGTCTCACAACAATCCGATACCGGCGGAGAAGCCCGGCTTTTTGAAAAAGCCGGGCTTCTGAGTCGTCGTATCCGGCAACCGCATGCGTATGACGGTCGTCAATCCATTTCACAAGCGATAATTCTCAATGAAATGTCAAACTCTGATCGCGGCTGTGTGCCTCGTCACGATGGTCCCGTTCGGCTCTTCGGCGCATCATCAGCCGTCGCTCGCGGACGTTATTGCAGCGCAGCAAGCAGTCGTCGTGAAGCTCTTCGGAGCCGGTGCCGGAAATCTGGATTCGTACGGAAGCGGCATTATCGTGTCGAAAGAGGGTCATGTCCTGACCGTGTGGAATCACCTCATCAGTACCGGATTCCTGACGGTTGTGACATCCGACGGTCGCAAGTTCGCCGTCGACACGGTCGGCACCAGCGCTGAGCATGATGTGGCGCTGTTGAAACTGAAGGCTGGCCCTGGTGACTCGTTTCCGTTTGTGGATATCAGCAAAGCCGTTGATCCTGAAATCGGCTCGGCCGTCTTTGCCTTCAGCAACATGTTTCGAGTAGCCGCCGGGAACGAACCATTGTCGCTGGTGCATGGAGTCATCGCGGCCAGAATCCCGCTGGAAGCGACTCAGGGCCGCTGGAACTTTCCGTTGAAATCTCCGGTGTGGCTGATCGACGCGATCACTAATAATTCCGGAGCGGCGGGCGGACTGTTGACCGACACAGGCGGCGCGCCGGTGGGTCTGATCGGTCGTGAGATCCGTCATGCGGGCAGTCGGACGTGGGTCAATTACGCGGTGCCGCTGACAACGCTTCGTCCCGTGGTGGAGACGCTGCTCGCCGGCAAGCGAGTCGAATCAGGACCGAAGGACGCGGCGGCTGATGTGGCCGTGATTTCTGATCAGGAACTGACCGCTCGCTTCGGTCTGACGATGCTGCCGAATGTCATCGAGCGAACTCCGGCGTGGATCGATGGGATCGCTGAAAACTCCATCGCATCCAAAGCCGGACTTCAGCGCGGCGACCTGATCGTACTGCTGGATGATGCGCTCATCACCAGCGTTACCGATTTGCAGCAGCGGCTTGCAACATACCGCAGCGGCCAGCGCGTCTCGGTGACTGTGAACAGGGATCAGGAGCTGCAGGCAATTGAAGTGAAGATCCCGTAGGAAACATCTGCCCCGTCAGGTCCGGTGGCCGAAATACTTCTCTTCCGGCAGCTCGTTAGTTCGACGGTCCCATATTCGAAGCGAACGGCCTCGCGGACTGTCGAAATAGTGCAGAGTCTTCGTAGGGTAGGCTTCAGCCTGCCAGTTTCATCGCGAATACAACACGATCGGGATGATATCGGCAGCAGGCGCGCAGCAGGCCCTGGTGGAAGCGCAGGTCGTGCAACACGTAATCGCCGCCATTCTCGACGGCGTCTTTCATGCCGGCGTAGGCC
>JANNGQ010000301.1:0-3700 GCA_031403975.1 Planctomycetota bacterium | reverse complement strand
GCAGAGGAGTAGTGCGACTATCCCAGGTTCTCTTGACGACCCCATCCAGCTCGCCTGGATGGTGAAGCTGATAGAGAGCTAGCCGTGCAACGCCCCACAACCCCACCCATTCTTCCTGCATTGCCGCCGAAGGCGGGAATGCAGGAAGAATGGGTGAGAGTTCTATTTGCGTTTTTAGCTCTCCATCTGCTTCACCAACGGCACGAGGCCGTTGGGGTCGAATGTAGGACAGTCGAATTAGGCTCTGCCGGAAAACCTGTGTCCCTGTGGGTAATGACAAGGGCTCACGCCACTGGCTATACCGGCACGCCGGGACCGTCCCCGTCGGGACTCGAATCTTGCAACTTCAAACCTTGCGATTCAGGCTTCCAGCCTGCCTGGACTTGAAAAACGCCTGTGTTTTTGAATTAACCAGGCAGGCTGAAAGCCTGCCCCACGATAAAACCGACAGTCCCCGGGCTGGACGCGGCCGGGGAGCGTGTTTGGCTTCAGTCATCTGGATTTGCAACCGATATCAGATGAATGTCGGGCCGCGGAAACGAAACACGACGGCGTTCCGAATCCCGGATTGCCGGTAGTCCGAAATCCGTCGACGAGCCTGTCTGAATCTACGACGCGTGAAATGAGCGGAGCTGAAGTGCTGAATAGTCCCGCGAAACCAATTCCTGAAACGCAACTCCTCACGACGGGTTCGCATGCCGTTGGCACGGAACGCGAAAGTCTGCGGCGGCTGCTGGCGGGATTGATTGCGATACTGCTGTGCGTCGGAGTGCAGATGGTTCACAGTGCCAGTCTGACGTCCCGACCAAGGGCTCAGGATGCCATGTTTCTGGGCAAGCATCTGAGTTATCTGGTGTTGGCGGCAGGCTGTGCGTGGGTTGCGTCACGAGTTCGCCCGGGATGGCTGCAACAGAATTCCGGACGCTTGCTGTGGGTTGTCGTGTTTCTCCTGGTTGCACTTCTGATTCCGGGGATCGGCAGTCGCATCAACGGGGCTCAGCGCTGGCTCAGACTGGGGAGTCTGTCGTTACAGCCATCGGAACTCGGTCGGATTGTGTTGCCGTTGATTGCGGCAACGTCTCTGGTCCGGCTGCGGGCGACATCGGGGTTTCTCGTCAGCACGATTCCCGAGACGTTGTGGCCGCTGGTGATTGTACTGCCGCTGGTTGCCGTCGAACCGGATCTCGGCGCGACACTGTTTCTGGGTGCGGGTTTCGTGCTGACGCTGTTTATCGGTGGCTGGCCGATGAGATATTTTGTGGCGTCTGCGTCGATGGCCGTGCCGGTGGGGGCATCTCTGCTGTTTCTCAGGCCGTATCAGATGGAACGCATCACCGGATTCATGGCGGCCTGGCGTGATCAGACTCAGGCACCGTGGCAGATCCGGCAGTCGCTGCTGTCCCTTGGTTCAGGTGGACTTGAAGGGACCGGAATCGGAGGCGGCTGGCAGAAACTCAGCTATCTCCCGGAAGCCAACACGGACTTCGTGTTCGCGGTCATCGGAGAAGAATTGGGACTGCTCGGGACGATGACCGTCTGTCTGCTCTGGATGGCCGTATTCATCGTGGGGCGCGCTGTCCTGAAACATCTTCCCAGAACTTCGTTCGAATGGATTCTGGGAACAGCACTGCTGCTGCAGCTGATATTGCAGGCGATGGTCAATATTGCGGTCGTTACGGCGCTGGTGCCGCCGAAGGGCGTGCCGCATCCGTTCATCAGCTTCGGAGGCACGAACCAGCTGGTCAGTCTGACGGCCATCGGGCTGATCATCGGCATGTCCCGTTCTAGTCGAACAGATAGCTGACGGATTCGTTCCGATGAACCCGGCGGATGGCCTCACCGAGAAGCTCCGCGACGGAGACAGCTGTCAGATTCGGCAGACGATGCGGCTGAGCCACGGGGCATGTATTTGTCACGACAATGCCATCCACCCGAGCGCGTTCCAGACGTTCGATCGCCGGTCCGCAGAGCACAGCATGCGTCGCTCCCAGATAGATGCGTCTGGCTCCGTGGGATCGCACGACCTCGACCGCCCCGCAGATCGACCCGGCCGTCGTGATCATGTCGTCAAAGATCAGCGCGGTCTTGCCTTCGATCGGGCCGCCGATCAGATTGGCCTGGCGTGTCTCCAGTGCATTCGCGCGACGTTTATCGACAATGGCCAGCGAGCCGCCGAGATGTTCGAGGTGGTGCAGCGTCCGCTTGATGCCGCCTTCGTCAGGACTGATGATCACCAGTTCATCCCGCGGGATCGCCAGCGACGCGAAGTGCCGGTCCAGAATCGGGGCAGCATAAAGGTGATCGACCGGCACATCAAAGAAGCCCTGAATCTGAGCCGCGTGCAGATCCATCGTGAGCACACGATGAGCGCCGGCAGTTACGATCAGGTTGGCAATCAACTTGGAAGTGATGGGGACTCGCCCGGAGTCTTTGCGGTCCTGTCTCGCATATCCGAAGTACGGAATGACGGCCGTGATCCTGGCCGCACTGGCTCGACGGCAGGCGTCGATCAGCACGAGCAGTTCGATAAGATTGTCGTTGACCGGCGGGCACGTAGGCTGGATCAGAAACACATCGCATCCGCGAATGTTTTGATTCAGTTTGACGCTGGTTTCTCCATCGGGAAAATTGCCGACGTCGATCTGGCCCAGGCTGATGCCGAGAAAAGCGGCGATTTCGCGAGCCAGGTCCGGGTTCGCCCGACCAGCCAGAATCGTCAGGTGCTCGTACATGCTCATCGCACGGGAAACCGGGCACGACATTGTTGAGTAATGTTCAAAGCCGACGATTCCAGCAGCTTGGTGCCGAAAACTGCCCGAATCGTTGGCCGCCGGGAATTCCGGCATGCTGACAATGAACGAACGCTGCGTCAATCGGCGCAGGATGCGTTGAAGAGAGAAACTCGTGAGTGCATCAGGTCCGGCATCGCCAGCGTCATGGAAGGACCTATTGGAGAGGCCGTCAGTCGCTGATCGAACAGGTGTTTGACGTCGCAAACGTCCGAACGGCCACGATCCCGGTAGGCAGCGATATACGCGAGAAGCTCTGAGTCGGCCGTGCGTTCTATGACTTGGAATTCGACCGCGTGGGAATCGGTTCCCTGCGGCACAAACGTGATTTCATCGGGATACTGTTCGTCCGCGACGGTAGGAAAGTTCACGTTCCAGAAATGTCCGGCAGGGAGGCGAAAGTGTTCGGTCAGCAGCGTTCTGAGAACTTTCGTGACATGACCGGACAGCACGTCCCAGTCGACAGGGAATTCCGCGTGGAGCAGACGAGAAAGTGCGACCGCAGGAACTCCGAGAATCGCGGCTTCGCGTGCCGCGGCAGCGGTACCTGAATAGAACAGATCGACTCCGAGGTTTGCTCCGGGATTGATTCCGGCGATGACAAAGTCCGGGGGAGTTTTCATCACGTGCCGCAGTCCGGCCCTGACACAGTCGGCGGGCGAAGAATGCAGGACCATGATATCTCCGAATGGTTCGATGTTTCTTCGTTCCAGCCTGAGCGGAGTTTTCGTCTCGACCGCGTGCCCCTTTGCGCTGTGGCAAGTCGCCGGCGCTACGACGGTGACGGTACCGAGAGGCAGCAGCGCTTTGTAAAGCGCGGCGAGGCCCGGGGCGTCAAAACCGTCGTCGTTGGTGATCAGGAAATTCATCGAGTGCGAATACCCCCCTCAATCCCGGCGCGCCGGGACCAC
>JANNGQ010000300.1:0-13770 GCA_031403975.1 Planctomycetota bacterium | reverse complement strand
GGTTTACGCTGACGCTGGAAAACCTGACCATTCAGGGCGGCGCTGCATTTGACGGCGGCGGGATCTTCAATGAGGGCACACTGATTCTGAAGAACGTCAACGTCATCGACAACGAGGCATACAACCAGGGCGGCGGGATCTACAACCTGGGAACACTGAATGCCACCGGCGTTTCGATCTCACGCAATGATGCCGGTTCCCGGGGCGGGGCCGTCAACAACCGGGGCACTACCACCTTTCTGAATACGACGATTTCCAACAACTCAGCAGTCTCCCGTGGCGGCGGCGTCTTCAACGAAGGAACAGCCGGTTCAAGCATGATCAACGTCACGATTGCTCAGAACTTCGCAGGCTCCCGCGGCGGCGGACTGGCCAGCGAATCGACGTTCGGGGCGACGATCGGCAACTCGCTGCTCGACGGTAACACGACGGACTTCATCGTCCCCACGACAAATGCTTCCAGCAGCGTTGATCTGATGGGTGGTGTTCTTTCTCAGGGCTTCAACCTGCTGCGCATCCTGGATGCAAAGCATAACAACGGTGCGTCCGCCGGGCTGCTCACGTCTGACCGGTTTGGTCGTGACGCGACTCCGCTCGTGATCGGCATCAATGTCCTGACCGACGTTCTCGGGAATGGAACCCTGTACCATCCGCTGCAGGCCAACGGCAATGCCGTCGACCGGGGCAGCAATGCTCTGTATCCGACGAATCCGCTGGGCCAGTTCGATCAGATCGGCAACCCCCGGCTCATCGAAGGCAACGCGGATTCGACGATCAGCATTGACATTGGTGCCGTTGAGCACCTCGTCAACCAGCCGCTGGCTTTGTTCACCGCCACACCGAATCCTGCCGGGCTGAACGAAGACATCAGCTTTGACGGATCGATTTCCACGCACACCAACCCGGCCAGCGGCAGCATTGTGTCATGGGAGTGGGACTTCGAATTTGATGGCAGCTTCAACCGCGATCTGACCATTGGCCTGAGCAACTCGACGCCGGTCCACAGATATACGAACCCGGCTGATGTGGGGACGACGAAACAGGTTGCACTTCGAGTCACCGACAACTTCGGCAGCACGAATCTCACAGTGCGGAACATTCTGATCGGTGTCCCCGGGAAGCCAGTCGTACAGCGGCCATTTGCTGTTACCACGGACCTGACTCCGATCTTCCGCTGGCAGGCTGATCCCGGTAAATACCGGCTGGTTGTTAACAACCTGACGACAGGCCAGAACGGTGTGATCAATGTCAGCAACCTCACAGAAACGACATTTACCCCGTCGTCCGCGATGGCAATCGGTCAGTATGAAGTCATCGTCACGGCCAGCAATGCCAGCGGCAGTACTGCCAGCGATCCTTACAACTTTGAGATCAGACGCATCAGTCTGACATCGCCGGTCGGGACAACATTCGACATCACCCCGAAATTCAACTGGGGAGCGATTGCCGGGGCGTCGCGATACGACATCTGGGTCAGCAGGCTTCAGCCCGCTTATATTGAGCAGATTCTTCGCAATCAGTTTGTTTCAACCAACACACTGGAAGCGCCATCGTCGCTGGGGCCGGGTACGTTTGTATGGTGGGTCAGAAACTACGATGCGGACGGCGTCTCGGGTGATTGGAGTCTGTCGCAGACATTTACCATTGGAGCACCGGTCTTCTCTCTGCCTCTGGCAGCAACGATGGACACAACGCCCACGTTCTCATGGTCCAGTGTGAACGCTCCCCGTTACGAGCTGTGGGTCAATCAGGTCGGCGGAATTAAGAAAATCATTCACCAGCCGGCCCTTACGACCACGACTTATACTCCCGTCTCCGCGCTGCCGAACGGCACTTATGAAGCGTGGGTCCGTGGTGTTGCGACGGACGGGGAAGGCGGACTCTGGAGTCTCGTCAACCGATTCCGCATGGATTACCGGGTCGGGCCGACGACGATTTCGCCGACCGGAATCACTACCGATACGACACCGACATTCACCTGGCAGGCGATTGACGGAGCGGCCAACTACGATCTGTGGGTGGACAATCTTTCGACCGGTGTCAAGCAGGTGGTGCGTGTGATTGTCCCGCATGTGGCCAACGCCGTGAATATCACCTACACGCGGCCGGCGACAGCCACAGTTCCGGCTGAGTTTCCAGCCGGCAACTACCGCTGGTGGGTTCAGGCCATTGCAGCTTCGGGTGCGAAGACGGCGTGGAGTGTTGGTCGGGACTTCCAGGTCCCGGTGCCAGCCATTACCGCACCGATCGGAACGTTGACGTCGACGAACACGCCTTTGTTTACCTGGACCGGAGTCAATCAGTATGTCCGGTACGATCTGTGGGTCAACAATCTGACGACAGGGACCAGTCAGGTCATCCGTCAGCCGAATCTCACGACAAAGTTCTACCAGACAGACCTGCCGCTTGAGAATGGTGACTTCCGGGCCTGGGTGCGAGCATACGACGCGGCAGGCAATGTGAGTCAATGGAGCGCCCCCGCCGATTTCACGATCAGCGCCGGTACGGGCAGTGCTCCACAGGCACTGTCCCCGCGAAATGTTATCAACGACAATACACCGACCTTTAACTGGATAGGAACCGCCGGTGCTGCAACTTATGAGATCCTGGTGAAGCGGATCTCTTCGCCGGATCAGCCAATCGTGATCAATGTTGCCGGACTGACGGGAACTTCGTATACGACCACGACTAACCTGCAGCCGGGACAATCCTACCGCTGGTGGATTCGAGGTATCTCCTCGGGCGGAGTCGCGGGACCATGGAGCCAGCCACTCGACTTCCGCGTCGTCTCCAATGATGTCGAAATCGAATCCGACGGTTTTCCGTGGCTTTCCGGACAGACCGGCGAGGTAATCCCCGTCGTGTTGACTGTGAAGCCGGACGCATGGGCATCTGATGATGTCATCAGTTTCACGGCTCATCCTGCTGGCACCGTGATTCAGCTTGCACCTTCGGCGGACAGAAAGGTTGAAATCGAAACCGAATCCACCGAGGCAGTCGAAGGCATTGACAGTTTCATGGCTGAGTGGGCGATTGCTGCTCCGTGCCTCGAAGCACAGAAGCCTTCACACGTGACCGCTGCGGTGCCACAGACCATGACAATTCCGGTAACGAAAGTGCTGTCATCCGATGACGACCACGGTGCGCTGGATATGCTGATGGCCGGACTACTGGCCGGTGCTGTGATTTCCCGCAGACATCCGTCAGACGACGATCGGAAGAACGCTTAGGACCGGCGCAGAAATAACTGTCGTCTTCCGGACGTGGAGCACGTTTTTAACGTGCTTGGCACGATGGAATCGTGCCCCACTTATTTCTATCCTAGTCCTTAGCGAAAAAACCAGATTGGCCTGACGGTTCTGACGAACTCAGTCGGCGGGGAGGTGTCCTCGCCGGCTGTTTTTCTTGATTGCGGTCGCACACTGCCTAAGGATTCTGCAGTCGGTGCAGATGAAAATGATGAGGCCCGAGTTTCCCGCCGTAGTTGCCGGCAGAGATTCGCAGGATCCCCGGTGACGCCGCTGCAGCGCTGAGTCCCGCCTGCATGGCACACGCCACAGCTGAAGCCGACAGCCCGTCGATGACAAGCTCGTAAACTGCATGCTCACCGTCCTTCAGATCGCTGTTGGTCTGACCGATGAGTGTGGGACAGAATTTATCGTTCGTGCTGGCTTTCAGCTGTGGGTACTTCGAACCGACCTTTGATCCGCTCCGGACAATTCCGGCAGGAAACGGCAGAATCACATCGGGCAGTGCGTTGATCGCCTTCACTGCGGCGCGGGCGGCGGACAGCGTTTCGATCTGCGAACTTCCGCAGAGAATCAGATTGCCTCCGCCGATGCCTTTGATCGTCCCGAAGACGTCTTCACAGAGAAACTCACCGTCCATCACGGGAATCCTCCAGAAGCGACGGTCGCCGAATTTCTTGCTGATCTGAAATCCGTCACCAAAGTACCGCAGCTGACCTCCGACCTTGATCCGGTTGTCTTTCAGAACTGTGAACAAGCCGCAATAGCACGCCGTTGTGGGACAGGTCAGCACGTTCTGTCCGATGCGGCTGACGAGCGCAGCCTGCAGCGACTTCGACTTGAATGCGAACACCAGCACGGCAATACCGGGTCGGCCGTCGGGAGTTTCTTCCTCGGGCATCGCGCGCTCGATACCGGCTTCCGCATCGCATCCGATAACGCTGGAAGCATTCCCGCAGAACTCCTGAGCCGCAATCAGCGCCAGCTCCCGATCCAGCGCCGTGATGATCACGCGCGTCGCCGACATGGGAAACGCTTCGGCAAATGTATCATCGATTGTGAGTGACGTCGTCATGGTCGGCGGCGCTGGGGTTCGTGTTTCGGATTTCGTGGTTCAGCCCCTTAGTGTTGCGAATACAGCGTGCCAGGGAAAGTTATCAGCGTGTTTCAAACGTCCAGAACTGACGACCATCATTCAGAATCTGCAGCTGCCCTGCAGTCAGAAGTGAATTCTCCGCAAACAGGATTTGCAGTGATTCGGAGAAGTCTGCGTCAATCGCGTATGAACCGGAGACCGCTCGCTGCACCACCCCGCGATTTCCGGACACCGGCCCTTCGTAGTCCAGATACAGCAGACGATGCGGAGGCAGCGGCTGAGCTGCAATCGGTTCGTCTCCGCTGGGTTCACGCAGCAGTCGCCATCCACGAGCGGTACTCAGATCCTCGAGCAGCAGGTCCCAGTGCAGGAACGGACGATCGTGGCGCAGAATGACGAAGCGTCGCATCATGTCGAACCATTTTTCTGCGGCCTGGCATCGGACAGGATCATCGCAAACGGTATCCACCAGAGCACGTCGTTGATCGGCAGCAGTACAAGCACTCTGGCGGGGACTTGATTCTGCAGCACAGCCCAGCTCAAGCCGATCGGACCGAGCACTTTAGATATCAGCCCTATCAGAACAAGGCCCCAATGCTGCCGTGGATTCGTGGACGCAAGTCCGTAGCCAATCCCGAGCAGCACAATGACAAGTCCTGTGCCCTGCCACAGAAACAGGTCAGTCGGAGGGTGTGCCAGACCGTACGCCAGTGACGACCGTTCTGGCCACAGAATGATGAAGATCCCCCAGATCAGACATTGCAGACTGGCGACCGCTAATGCCAGGGAGTGCCATCGCGGCGACACAGAACCTGGACTTTGATATGGCAGCGGTGTCATTTCAATTCATGTTCCAGGCAGCTTGTCAGGTCGGGCTGTCCAAACTGAAACCCGTGAGCCTGCAGCTGTTCCGGCACGACGCGAACACTGGCGAGAAGAAGTGGCTCCGCCATTTCGCCCAGTACTATTCTCGCGACGAAGGCCGGCAGAGGAAAAACTGTGGGACGATGCAGAACCCTGCCCACGGTCTTTGTAAAGTCATAGTTGGTCAAAGGCTGAGGACTGACTGCGTTCACGGGTCCACGGGTGTTTTCATTTTCAATGCAGAATTCCATGGTTCTGACCAGGTCACTCAGCCCGATCCAGCTCCAGAACTGCTTCCCGGAGCCGATGACTCCTCCAAATCCGAGCTTGAAAGGCAGCAGCATCTTTGCAAGGGCTCCCCCTTTCGGACTGAGCACCACTCCGATCCGCAGACACACGACGCGCATGTTGAACTCCGCTGCGGCCATCGCTTCGGACTCCCAGGCGCTGCAGAGGTCGGCGAGGAATCCCGATCCGGCAACTGATGATTCCGTCAGAATCTCGTCCGACCGGTCGCCGTAAAACCCGATCGCAGAAGCGCACACAAGTGTCCTCGGTCGGTGTCCCAGCCCTGCGAGAGACCGCACAAGAGCCCGAGTGCCGTCAACGCGGCTCGTCCGGATGCGGTCCTTCCGGGCCGCCGACCAT
This sequence comes from Planctomycetota bacterium, assembly GCA_031403975.1. GTDB lineage: Bacteria > Planctomycetota > Planctomycetia > Planctomycetales > Planctomycetaceae > SXXK01. The sequence continues at coordinate 7,914 of JANNGQ010000300.1, read as the reverse complement.
CGACCGGCGGCAATGTTTTCTCCCGCCAGATGAACGACAGCATCGACCGATTCCAGCTGCTGCGGATTCACAACTCCTCTCACCGGATCCCAGATGATCGCGTGGTCAGCGCCTCCCGTCGCCTTTCGCGTCATCGGAACAACGGCATGCCCGACGGAATTCAGCCGTGCTGACAATTCCGTCCCGACAAGTCCGGACGCCCCGGTTATGGCAACAGTCAGCATCGGCAGATTTCCTCGAACAGGTTTCTCTCAGATCGCGTCCTCGCGCTTCAGTTCCGGATCATCGACCCGGCTGATCACGAGCGAGACGTTGTGGCCACCGAAGCCGAAGCCGAAGCTGTTGTTGATGGCGTAGCGGACCGACTTCCGTATCGCCTTGTTCGGAATATAATTCAGGTCACAGTCCGGATCCGGAGTGTTCAGGTTAATCGTCGGCGGGAGAATTCCGGTGGTCAGTGCCAGAACACACGCTGACATCTCAATCGCGCAGGCAGCACCGATCATGTGCCCCAGCATGCCTTTTGTCGAGCTGATGCTGAGCCTGCGGGCGGATTCGCCGAACACGGATTTGAGGGCCACCGTTTCCATTGAATCGTTGTAGGCCGTGCTCGTTCCGTGAGCATTCACATAGACATCATCGGCAATGGATTCTGCATTCAGTCCTGCCCGTTGAATGGCGGCGTTGATGGCTCTGACAGCCTGCCGGCCCTGAGGATCAGGCTGCACCAGATGAAAAGAATCGCTGGTGGACCGGCCTGACAGTACTTCGGCCCATGCACTGCCTCCACGTTTTCGAAGGTGATCTTCTGTTTCAAAGATCATCACCGACGCGCCCTCCGCCATTATGAATCCACCGCGATCAGCATCAAAGGGACGCATCGATTCCTTTGGCCGGTCATTCATCGATTTGTTCATCGCCTTCATGTTGACGAACGACGAGATCCCCAGCCGGGTCAGTGACGCTTCTGTTCCTCCGGTGATGACGAAATCCGCGTCACCCCGACGCAGGTATTCCATTGCGTCGATCATCGCGTGACCAGACGAAGAACACGCGCTGCTGGTCGTATAGCACGTTCCGCGCGCCCCGAAGGCCAGGCTGATGTTTCCCGGCGGAGCATTCGGCATCAGCATCGGGATTGTGAACGGGCTGACCCGCGATGGACCTTTCGTCAGCAGACGTTCCATCTGGAATTCGTAGGTCTCCAGTCCGGCGAGTCCCGCTCCGATGATCACAGCAGCGTTCTCGCCGAGATCGTTCGTGGGAAGTCCCGCGTCTTCGAGTGCCTCATGAGCCGCATGAACAGCAAACTGACTGGCACGGTCCATCCTGCGTGTTGACACGAGATCGTTAACGTTGATCCGATCGTCGTTGAGGTTTTTCACCTCCCCGCCAATCCAGACCTCCAGATCCTTCGTGTCGTGAGCCGCCAGCCGGTCGATGCCGCACTCACCTGCCGTGAGGTTGTTCCAGAACGTAGTACGGTCGTTTCCAAGGCAGCTGACGACGCCGATCCCTGAGATAAATATTCGCTGCATGCGGATAATCCGAAATCCTGTTCTTTCCGGTCGACATTGTTGAAAAAAGTGTTGGGAGTGCGTACTACAGCAGACGCCCACCGGACTTCAACCCCGGCAGAATGGGCGGCGTCCGAATCCGGAGGAAAACCCAAATCTGGAAGCCGTACGCGATTCGGCGACCAATTCGGCGAACGGGGGACTGTGAAGACCTCCAGGAATCGCATTTCGTCCGGCCAGGAGCGGTCGATCAGCAGTCAGTAGTGTATTTGCAATGCTCGTTTGTTCGCCACGCGGGTTGTCTCGGAGGTTTGACATCCTCCCTTCGCCCGTGTGTCGTTTCACGCGGCGGGCGGTGTTGTCACGGCCTTTTCGACTTCGTCCAGCATCTGGGCACGGCGGAACGGTTTGTACAGGACTGCTTTCAGGCCTTCCTTGCGGGCATTCACAATGGAATGTGAACCGTCATAGCCAAAGACTGTCATCATGATGATCGGGACGTGGCTGTTGATTTCGCGGAGTTTCCGGAAACACTCATAGCCGTTGGCATCGGACAGCCGGATGTCGATCAGGATCACGTCGTAGTGAAAATTTCGGAGCAATGCACAGCCCTGAGTGGCGGTATTCGCGGCCTCGACTTCACAGCCCATCTGACCCAGCAGATTGTGAGCGTCTTCCCGGGCTGTCGCGTCCTGATCGACAACCAGCACTCGTTTGCCCTCGAGTGCTTTCCGCGGAGGCCGCACGGGAACAGTGACCGCGAGACCGGTGGTCGTCTGGCTGGGAGTCGACACACTGCCCACACTTGAACTGATCCGGCGGACCCGGTCGGCGATCAGATGCAGGCGTTCGCAGACATCCGGTTCGTGTCCGATGTAGCGCTCCAGAATCCATGTGCAGGCGTTAAGAATCTCATCGGTCGGCTCTGCGACTTTGCAGCGGAGGCGATCGCTGTTTTCCGTCACCACGGTGACTTTCTCGGCCGCCAGCAGTTGCAGCTGGTTCAGCGAACTCGCGACCACGCGGCCAAACAGCGTCAGGAAATCGAGATCTTTCTGATCAAATGCCAGGGCTCCCGGGCTTTCAACATTGAATGTCCCCAGGACCGTATCCCGGATCATCAGCGGCACCGTCAATGAACTTCGTGCATCCGTCGCACCACAGATATAGAGCGGATCACTTTTGGTGTCAGCACAGAGGTAGCTCTTCCTGCTGAATGCCACGAAACCAGTGACGCCGTTGCCGCTCTCTGCCGAAAACAGCCTGCGCGTGGCAGCTTCCGGATTCATGCCGTCTTCCAGCAGCGGCAGCAGCTCCTGAGTCTCCGTGTTGAGGGTACGGATTTCAAATGTGTCGAAACCAAGAACTTCCTGAGTCAGCTGCAGAATCTGCTCTTTGAGGAGCAGAATCCGCTCCTCTTGTGTCATCGCCGTGACTTCGTCGGGCGTCAGATTGCCCATTTCGAGGCCGGCCCGATAAATCGCGTCCTGCTTCTGTTTTTCCAGGATGTGCCGCGTGACGTCGCGCACGGTCAGGATCACAGCCGGACGGCTGTCACCACTCAGTGAAATGGTGGTGCGGGCAAACCGCAGGCCCAGTGAAGTCCGGTCCTCCCGTTTCACAGTCAACGATGCGGCTTCCGCGGGATTCGCGGGAACTGTGATCCGGAGCAGGTCGGTCCCGTCTGCCGGACGAATCACGTCCTGCAGCGGCTGGCCGACAAGCACTCCGTCCGCCTTGATCAGCTTGCGAAAGGTTTCGTTGTGCCACAGGATCGACAACGTATCATCCAGGAGCAGCACACCGTCCGGCAGCGCCCCGAACATGCCCATCGAGCAGACCTGCAGATCGGACATCAGCTGCGGCTCAGAGCCGTCCGCTACGATGTAGTCTGCCGACGGATCCGGCATCCGAACATCATTCGCCGACACGATATCCAGCTGTTCGCCCGTCAGTGCTTTCATGCGAGGAACAGCGGCACCCGTACGTCCCATCACCAGCATCTTCGGTCGAGTCGGTGTCACGTCTTAATCCTTCAAGCCTGGGCCGGAATCCGCAGCAACCCGGATTCTGCCCGGACACGTTCGTGACCGCAAGAAGGATTTCCGATTCCGGAGTTCATTCGCGGGATCGATCAAAAGTCCAGGTACACGATCCGACCGGGAATCAGTCGCACGAATTTCGTGGAGTAAGGCTCAATGTCCTGAGGCGCATGACGTGCCTCAACCCGCACGATCTGGCTGGCACCCGGATCGAGCGGGCGGTTTGATTCAAACAGCCAGATTCCGCTTTTCATCTTGATCCCTCCCATTGTCTGCACACTCAGAAAAGGGATGCTGCCATTGTCGCGGACGGCCAGCATTCCGGTACGGGGATGTTCGTCGGACGGAACGGGATGCGACGGTCTGGAATAAGTCTGGCCGACTGTTCCCGGCGGCGACGGAAACAATGGCAACTGGGCAGCGCCGCGGACCTCGCCATAAAACGGAATGGGCGTCATTTCCATCTGAGCCATCATCGGCTGAGCAATGGAAAAACCGCCGTACGAAGGAATCCCCATCGAAAGTGCGTGAGCCTGATGACAGTTGCACGCTTCTGTGCGCCCGGACAATACGCCAACCAGAATGCATGCAGCTCCGGTCAGCAAAAAACAGCAAAACCGTCTTCCCATCGGAAGTCCCCTCAGCAGCAGTGTGGATCGGAATGCGAAAGTGTTTCGAAACGCAGCGCAAGCCCGCGACTCGAAAACCTACCATGACTTCCTCAGGACTCGTGGATGAATTCCAGCACCGCCAATGAATGAAATCTTTCGGCGGACGAATTAGAGCGTCCGGTAAAGCAGGCAGACTGTTCTGCGTTGCAGGACTTTGCGGAAGGATCTGTTGTGCCCTCCGCGAGCGGAGGTGTCAACCCTCCGAGTTGGTGCATGATCTCGGCGGACTATCGGCTTTATCGTGGGGCAGGCTTCCAGCCAGCCTCGTTGATTCAAGAGCCCTAACGTTTTTTCACGTCCAGACAGGCTGGAAGCCTGCCCCACACTGAATCGCGACGAATCCGACAGTCCCCAGGGCCATTGGGGTCGAATGTGGGACAGTCGAACAAGTGCATTGGCAAACCTCAGTCGAGGAGCTGGTCGCCACTTGAGGTGAGCGACCAACGGCTGGCTCCGACGAAGGCGACCCGGCATCCTCCCTGAACCGATCATTGATCAGTCCCGATTTTAACACAGTCTGAAACTTTCATCGTCATATCTGATTCACGAAAGGACCAACCGGGCGCTGGCATCGAGACGCTGGATCTCGAACGACCCCGACCTGTCCCCTGTGATTTTGACGTCCTGATCAGATCCGGAACATGGACGACCACGTTAGGGTGAATGGGGCGTTCTTCCAATTTCATTTTCCTGGGACGTTCTCGTTTCAGCTCTGGCTGAGGTGCAGGAATGATCTCGAATAGATGGTTGAGCCAACGATCGAAACTCCAGCCGACAGCGACTCGATGCCAACTCCCAATCCACTCCACGCACTTTTTCCGAAACCAACATTTACCACTTGACGAAGCTCTCGTCATAGATGGGACCAGCGGCTGATAAGCCTCGCCGGCCCACCAGTTGACGCGGTGCCGTGGTGGGCCGGCGCTCGCGTGGCTCGCTGGTCCCACCCTACGTCAGCTGATTCCCACATCCCTCTCCAAAATCCTTCACGGCGTTGCCATGCCGGGACAAATCCTCGCGCCAAAGTCGCTGCAATCATACCGACAGGATTGTTTTCTTTGACGACTTTACAGTTTGGCCGATAGACTCTGGTATACTTCACGTGGCCGACAATGAGACATTTCTCGTCGTACCATACTAACCGGAAGCGCTAGCGAGGCAATGCTTTAAGCACTTCGCTGACGCTTCGGGCTAGTATCAGCGACGACCGCGTGAAGTAGGATTCCGGGACAATAGAGAATCTCTGCATCGGCGAGGCATGTGGGCGTCGCCCGGCAGGGGCTCTTGCTCCCTTGGCATTGCGATTTCCGGGTTCAGGCAGGAATCAGAACCGTGGCCACAGTTTCCGAAAACGTTCAGGCGGGTTACGCAGATGCGGATGATTTTATCCGCTATCAGATCGAACACGCCCGGTCGCGAATCAAGTCGACCGACCTGCTGACCGCGGCGGTACTGGCAGGATTGCTGCTTGTCGGATATCTGCTGTCGTTCACGCTGCTGGACCACTGGGTCGTCGATGGAGGTTTTTCGGCGTGGACTCGTGCTGCAATGCTGGTCACGGTGCTGCTGATCGTGGCGGGGATCGTTTTTCGATATGTCGTCCGTCCGTGGTTTCGCAGGATTCATCCGCTCTTTGCTGCGAGGATGCTGGATGGATCTTCAGAAGGGATGCAGGGAAGTCTGTTGGCTCTGGTCGACCTCCAGGCGTCGGGGCGGCAGACGGATATCCCGATTCATCGGACTCTGGAAAAACGGGCCGCCCTGAGTCTCGCTGAAATCCATGTCGACGAGACGATTGAGCGGGGACTCCTGATCCGACTGGGCTCTGCGCTCTTTGCCATCACGGTACTGACGTGTCTGTACGCGGTCTTCAGTCCAAAATCGATCAGTCTGCTGCGGCCGCTGACACTGGCACAGACAAATGTGGCAACGCGGACTATTGTCGAAAACGTGCAGCCGGGGAATAAAGCGGTTCCGGCGGGTTCGCAGATTGAATTCATCGCAGACATCTCTGGAGTCATTCCGGAAACTGTGCAGGTGCTCTATACGTCCGACGATCAGCGCTCAGTGGATGAACCGCTGCAGATGCGGGCGACGGATGATGAACACCGCTATCGCGTTCTGATGGTCGGGGAAGGCGATCGCGGCGTCCGTCAGCGCCTGCGGTACCGGGTTGTCGCGGGAGATGCGTCGTCAGAAGTCTTCACGATCTCCGTTGACCAGCCGCCGACCGCACGGACCACCGAAGTTCGCTATAAGTATCCGGACTATATGCATCTGCCGGAACGTGTCGATTCATCGGGTGACATCGAAGCCTGGGAAGATACGACCGTCACGATTCTTGCCGAGAGCAGCGTGCCGGTCGAAGTTGCAACGCTGCAACTGTCGGACGATGCGGCGTTCAGCGTGCGGGGCGAAGAATTGCCGATGCGGATCTCCGGTACGACGTTGTCGGTGGAACTGAAACTGGAGGATCGTGAGGACGGTACGTTTCCGAAGTTCTACCGCATTCAGGTAACCGACGCCGAGAATCACGCCGACCCGGAACCCGTGGTGTATCCGCTGGAGATTCGGAAAGATCAGCCGCCGGTGATCCGGCTGCATGATCCGTCGCGGGATCTGGAAGTGGCTGCGAACGCAGTCGTTCCGCTGCTGGTGGAAGCCGAAGATCCGGACTTTCTGTTGCGGTCAGTCACGCTGCACTATTCGATCAACGGTCGACCGGTTCAGCCTGGTGAGATCCTCCTGGACGCAGTTTCTACAGGCCTGACAAAGCGCTGGGTCGACAGCTGGGACTTCAAAATGGAGCCCTTGAAACTGATGGCCGGCGATGTCGTTTCGTTTCATCTCGAAGCACGCGACAACCGACCGCCGCTGGGGAATCAGTCGCGCACAGGAGAACTGAATCTGCAGATCACGCCGCCGCTGAGCGACAAGGCCGTGCAGGATCAACTGGCTCAGGATCGTGAAATGCAGGAGCAGCAGAAAACAGAATTGCAGGCGGCGGAACCCACTGCCGGCGAGTCCACCGAACGGCCGGACACACCAGAACCGACGGAAGCGCCCGCTCAGCCGGGCGAAGACCAGAATGGTGAGGCACAACCCGGAGGAACTCAGGAGCAACCGGGGCAGAATGGCGACGATCAAAAAACGCAACCGCAATCTGCGAAACCTTCAGAAGATGCATCTCCGAATGCGGGCGCCAGTCCGCCGGGAAATGCGGACTCCTCGCAGCAGCCGGGAGATGCAGGTTCTCAGAAGCCAGGACCGGGTGACAAATCCGCTCAAGACCAAAAACCTGCCGCGGATGACGACGAAGCCCTGCAGCGAATCATCGAAAAAATGAATCGCGACCGTAACTCCGCTCCGTCCGAGCCGGGCGATTCTGCCAGTGAGCCGCCGAAAAACCGTGATGGTTCTGAACAGGAGTCTGCTTCCAACGACAAATCGGGCGACGATGAACCGAGTGAGGCACCCAAGGAGGATGCTCCGCCAGAGACGATCGGTGAGAAGTCCGCCGGTGAGAAGTCGGCCGGTGAGAAGTCGGCCGGTGAGAAGTCCGCCGGTGAGACCCCGCCCCTACCGCCAGACGAAACATTACCATTGAATCGGCAATCAGTCGCGGTCAACGACGCTTTGGCACCCGAGATTGACATTGCGCCGCCATCTGACGAGCTAGAGTTT
>JANNGQ010000299.1:0-2521 GCA_031403975.1 Planctomycetota bacterium | reverse complement strand
GGAATACCTGATGTATGTTCGCCCGGCCGACATGCTGAGCAGCGGATTCGTTCAGCCACTGACGGCGATGCCTCAGTTCCAGCAGGGAATGGATCAGTTGACTGCTCAGTTTGGCGTCAATCCCTCGGATATCGATTCGGTCACTGTCGGAATGTCGAATCTGGTGGCGACGCTGATGCCGGTGATCCTGCAGGCGGCATCTGGCGGAGCACCTCCGGACCAGGCCGAAATGGCACAGAAACTGATGGGCGGCGAAAACATGATCGTCGTGATTCGCGCTAATCGGGATATCGATGCTGCGTCGCTGATTCAGCAGGCCAATGGAGTCGCGTCATCACATGAAGGCAAGACCTACCACGTCCTTCCGAATCCGACTCCGAATGCTCCGGTAATGGCCGTGCATTCTGTCGATGCAAGAACATTCATATTTGCCAGTGAGCCCGGAATCAAGGCTGTCATTTCCAACGGTGCCGGGGAATCGACTCGTGACTCATTTGGTTTTGTTTCGCGGTCCAGTCACTACGTTCAGGTCTTTTCAAGTCCGCTGCTGGCAGGCATGAGCGGCAGCATTCCGCCGCTTGATCCTGACAAGCCACCCGCAGTAATCGCATTCCTGGAAGCCATCAAGGGTAAGATCGAAGGTGTGGCCATCGTGATGGAAACAGGCAGTGATCTTGGTCTGCAGATCAGTCTGAAACTGAACGAACCCTCGGCGGCTGACGACGCCAACAATGCCCTCGCGGAGGGACTCATGATGGTGAAGCAGATGTATCCTGTCATGCTTCAGAACGCAGTGCCGGCCCAACTGCAGCCGTCGGTCGGTCAGATCGTCAACGGTCTCTCGGCATCTGCCGCAGAGTCCGTCGTCACGGTGTCTCTCAGTGTTCCCAGCCAGCTGGTGCAGGTACTGATGGAGAATCCACAATTGCTGATTCCCGCCATGGGCGCAGGCGGCCCGGGAGGACCGGGCGGAGCGGGATTTGGTCCTCCTTCCGGACCAGGTCCTGGAGGATTTCCAGGTCCACCCGGAACGCCGAATGGAATCGGTGCACCGGGGCGGACGCCGTGAAAGATCTGAAAGTGTCAGAAACAGCGAACCCCCTCATCCAGCATGTCGGGCATTCATTCGGGAATTTCTTCGGACGGACTCGAGAGGGAGTATTCCTGGAGAGTCGCCGATCGATGCTCAAGGCAGGGATGGCGGGGCTTGCGGGATTATCGTTGCCGGGACTCCTGCGGGCTCAGTCGGATGCCACTGCAAATCGGCGGCCGATAACGACGGGGAAGAGTGTCATTCTGCTGTGGATGGCCGGCGGTCCAAGTCACATTGATACGTGGGACAGCAAACCGGATCGGCCCTGGATCAACCGTGGTCCGTTCGGCGTGACGCAGACAAAACTTCCCGGCGTCGTCATTTGTGAGCATCTGCCGAAGCAGGCGGCGATGCTGGACAAGTTCACCATCATCCGCTCGGTGGATGCGCGCCACAGCAACCATGAGCCCAACACAGTATTTCAGACGGCCAATCCGGCCGCAGAACCGCGAGTCAATCCTGAGGCCGTGCGATACCCGTCTCTGGCGTCGATCGTGGCAAAGCATCACGGTGCCAATCACCCGTCTATGCCTCCCAACGCCGCGTTCATGAAGTCGAGATCTCATCTCGCGTTCGCGGGATATCTCGGCAAGCAGTACGACCCGTTTCTCTGCAACAAGGCGACGACTCTGCCGATTTATAGCGACGTGGGAGTCGACACGGGTGCCGTGACGGGCGGTGACCTGTTTCAAATGCCAGGCGGACTCAGCTCCCCGCGACTGCAGGACCGGCTGACTCTGCTCAGGCAGTTCGATGTGATGAAAGCGGGACTGGATCAGGACGGTTCGATGGCTGCCCTCAATTCGTATCAGCAGCAGGCCGTGGATCTGCTGCTGGGTGAACGAGCTCGTAATGCCTTTGATCTCGCCCGGGAAGATTCAACGGTGCGAGAAAGGTATGGCAAGCATCTCTGGTGTCAGCAGGCCCTGATTGCCCGGCGGATGGTGGAGGCGGGAACGACGTTCGTCACCCTGGATCTGAGTTATCACACAGCGTCAGGCACCTGGGACACACACGGCGACAACATTCCGCCGTACGGTGGAATCAGCAAAGGACTCGGACCATTGCTGCCGCTGTTCGATCACCTGATCACGACGCTCGTCAGTGATCTGGAAGAACGCGGACTGCTCGACAAAGTGCTGATCATCGCTATGGGCGAATTCGGACGTACGCCGTTGATGGGAACTCAGGACAGCACTGACGGACGCAATCACTGGCCCGAAGTGATGTCGATGTGCCTCGCCGGTGGCGGTCTCAATCACGGTCAGGTCATTGGAGCCACCGAAGCCGACGGCGGATCCATCAAAGAGCGCCCCGTTACGCCGGCAGACCTGGCCGCTACGATTTTTCGCCACTTTGATGTGCCATTGGATACTCAGTATACCGACCATCAGGGACGTCCAAGATTCGTGGTCGACGGAGGGACTC
>JANNGQ010000298.1:0-3953 GCA_031403975.1 Planctomycetota bacterium | reverse complement strand
GAACCGGCGAGAGCAAGTAAGCGCCGTGCTGCGGCGCTTCGAGCTCAAGAGGAACGAGCGCGGCGAGAGCCGACGCCGGCTGGGCTTCGGATGAAATCCACCCCACGTACCGCGTCTGCATCGGACTGGGTCCGACTGCCCATCAGCCTCTTGCCCTGCTTCGCGTTGTGAACGGCGCGCCCGCTGCACCCGTACCAGGTGGCCCGGAGTGGTTTCAGGAAATGGATAAGAACAAAGACGACGATCTGACTCGCAGGGAGTTCCCTGGAACGGACGAACAATTCAAACAACTGGACAGCGACGGCGACGAACTGATCAGTACCGCTGAAGCGATCGAATCGGAGAGGTAGGCAGACACCGTAGCCACGTTCGCCAGAACGTGGGGTATTGGCGAAATCCCACGTTCTGGCGAACGTGGCTGCAGAATCAGAGAACTGAATCCTTATGAACCGAATCGACTCCCATCTCACCGTAGAGCGCGTGGGCAGCGAAAATGGGCGCATGAAGGCGCCCATCACTGAATCTTCAGGAGACATCGCGGAAGCTGTCGATCGCGTACAGGGCCAGTTTCTGGAACTGCGTCAGCAGCTGGCCGGAGTGATCGTGGGGCAGGAGGACGTCTCCGAGCAGTTGCTGATCGCAATGCTCTGTCGAGGCCACTGCATTCTTCAGGGGATGCCGGGTCTGGCAAAGACAATGCTGGTGTCCACTATGGCATCGCTGATTGATCTGTCATTCCGTCGCGTCCAGTTTACGCCGGACCTGATGCCTGGAGACATTACCGGTACAGAAGTGCTGCAGGAAGACCACACCACCGGCAAACGCATTTTTCAGTTTGTCGAAGGCCCATTGTTCGGCAATGTTATTCTGGCAGATGAAATCAATCGCACACCACCAAAGACTCAAAGCGCGCTGCTGGAAGCGATGCAGGAACGGCAGCTGACGGTATGCGGCAAGACGTACTTGCTTCCGGATCCCTTTTTCGTTCTGGCAACTCAGAACCCGGTGGAAACTGAGGGGACTTATCCTCTGCCGGAAGCACAGCTGGATCGATTTCTGCTGAAGATTCATGTGCGTTATCCGTCGCGAATGGAGGAACTTGAGATCGCTCGTCGCCAGACGACGGACTACAGCTTCAAGACAAAAACTGTCCTTGACATCGACCACATGCACATGATGCAGTCGCTCGTGAGAAACGTTGTGGTTGCGGACCACGTTTACGAAGCAGCGCTGGATCTGGTCCGGGGAACTCGACCGGACGAAGGTTCAATGGCCGCAGAACTGCAAAGCATGGTTCAGTGGGGTGCCGGGCCCCGAGCGACGATAGCATTGCTGCTGGCAGCAAAGGCTCGAGCTCTGCTGAACCGTCGCTGCCATGCGACAACGGCAGACCTTGCGGCCGTCGCGCTGCCTGTGCTGCGGCATCGAGTGATCCTGACATTCAACGCCGAAGCCGCGGGTATCGACGCAGATACTGTGCTGACGAAGATCATTGAAAACACCAAATCGCTGCAAAAAGCCACAGCGGAACGGCGCTAGCCGCCGGTACCTGTCCATGAGTCTATTCACAAACACCGGCGGCTAGCGCCGTGCCGCTCACGGGATGTTCATGTTTCGTCTCTTCCGATCAAAGCCTTCTCCTCCGCAAGCCACACCTGGTGGTGGCGCCGGTTATTCGTCGGAACTCATTGATCCGGGGGTCATGGAACAGATCGGATACCTCGACTTGCTGTCACGCACGGTTGTGGATGGACTGTTGGCCGGCAAACATCGCTCGACGACCAAAGGTGGCTGCTGCGAGTTCGCTCAGCACCGTCAATACGCACCCGGGGATGAAATCCGGCAGATCGACTGGCAGGTGTTTGCTCGCAACGACAAGTACTTCATCAAGCAGTTCGAGGAAGAAACGAATCTGCACGCGATCATGGCCCTGGACACGAGCGGGTCGATGAAGTTCGGGTTGTCAACCGTCAGCAAGCTCGAGTATGCCCGTCGAGCGGCCGCGTGTATTGCACGCATGCTGCTGCGTCAGCGCGATGCCGTCGGGACGGCGATTCTGAACGAACAGAGCCCGCTCTTTCTGCCGCCGAAACAGAACGCGGCGCATTTGCGGGCGATTCTATCAACGCTGCTGTCGGCAAAGGCGTCGAATGGCGGCTCGGTTGCGACTCAGATTCGAACGATGGTCCCTCGCATGCGTCGGCGCGGTCTGTTTGTATTGTTCTCAGACTGTTTCGGGGATCTGGACGAGCTGTCAACGTCTCTGCGAATCGTACGGGCGCGAGGTCATGACGTGATCGTGATGCACGTGCTCGCTCCGGAAGAGATTCATTTTGATTTTCGACGCTGGTCATCGTTCCAGTCGCTCGAAGCCGCAGGACACCGAATGAGCCTCGATCCGGCGGCGATTCGGGATGGGTATCTGCGTCGCATGAGGTCTTTCGTGGAACGGCTTGAGAACATCGTGACTGGACTGGGCGGCGATTACGTTCGCATGGCAACGAACAAGGATCTGGGCGAAACGCTGGGCTGGTTCATGAGGGAACGTGCGGCCAGGAACAGATGAGGCCTTTTCATATCAGAGATCGTTTAACGGCAAGCCAAAGGCGACGGCTTTGTCATTACACAATCGTCAGCCAGGGTCACGCGACACAGTCGCCTGCGGCCTGCCGTTAAACGATTCACAACTATTAACCCATAAGACAGACAATTGACTTTCCTGAGCACAATGTTTCTGGTCGCACTGCCTCTGGCACTGGCGCCGATTCTGCTGCACCTGTTTGACCGGCGACGCAATGTCACGATCGAATGGGGTGCGATGGAATTCCTGCTGGAAGCCGCGACGCGCCGGACCAGTGCGCGAAAGCTCAGACAATGGCTGCTGCTGGCGTTGCGAGTCCTTGCCGTCGCCGCGCTCGTGATGGCTCTGGCACGACCGATGCTGCCCGGGAACTGGTTTGGGAACAACGATCGTGGCGAGACGATTTTCGTGATCGATAATTCCATGTCGACACAAAGAGTTTCGGACGACACGACGCTGTTTGCGAAGCTGATCGACAGAGCAATCGAAGAGCTGAACTCCCTTCCACAGGGTGACACAGCCCGAGTGCTGCTGCCTTCTCCTTATCCGGTCTGGGCCACTGCCGGCGATGTTCGGGTCGACTCCGGCTCACGCGACATTCTGGCGAAGCAGTTTCAGGAGATTCGGCCGACGAACGGAAGCAGTGACCTGCTCGCAGCGATGTTCACGGCCGTCCAGGCAGACACAGAGCAGAAGACTCAGAAGCGTCGCGTCGTTCTGCTGACCGATGGCCAGGCTTCGGACTGGAATACGAATGACAAAAACGGCTGGCAGCGATTTCAGGAAGTGATGCGGTCGGCTGCTGTTCCTACGCGGCTGGATGTCATCGAAGTGGATGCCGTCATGCCGAAAGCTGCAAACGTTGCCGTCAATCGCGTACGGTCCACTCGACTGGTCACAGGGATCGGGCAGACATTCACAGTGACCGCTCAGATTCAGAATCATTCGACCGTCGAATTTGCTGGTTGCAGCCTGAGCTGGCAGATCGGATCGCACGAAGAGCACACTGCGGAAGTGCCGCCGCTTCCGACCGGTAATACGCACGAAGCCTTGTGGCGTCACGCCTTCACAAAACCGGGTGTCTATTCCGTGTCGTGTCAAATCCGCGCGGACGACAGTCTCGCAGCAGACAATCGAGCGACGGTCGTTATCGAAGCGATTGAAGAGATTCCGGTATTGGTGGTGGAAGGTGCGGCCGGGCAGGCTGAATTGCAGCAGGATTCGTTCTTTCTGCAGGCGGCGATGGGCTGGGTCAATGGCGAAGCGATGGATCAGCACAGCGTGTATCGCCCCGTGATGGTCAGCCCTGAGCAACTGGAGGGTACGAGTCTGTCAGGCTACCGAGCCGTGATCATTCCGAACTTCACGGAGT
>JANNGQ010000297.1:0-1660 GCA_031403975.1 Planctomycetota bacterium | reverse complement strand
GAAGAGCAGCCGTTTCTCTGTGTGGTCAGGACAGGCCGGATACCCCGGTGCCGGGCGAATGCCGCGATACTTTTCACGGATCAAGTAGCGCTGCGTCATAGGTAATCTCGCCGCGCTGATAGAGATCCAGGAGAGCACCATCCATCGTCTGCATCTGGTGTTTGCGGCCGGTCTGCATTTCACTGTAGATCTGATGGACTGTCCGGTCGCGAATGTGGTTGCGCACGGCATTCGTGACGATGCAGATCTCGCTTGCCAGTATCTGACCTTTGCCGCTGGCCAGCGGCAGCAGTTTCTGGGCGACGATAGCTCTCAGGCTGTTGGCAATCTGTGTGACAATTGCATTCTGCTGTTCTGCCGGAAAGACACTGTAGATGCGCTGCACCGTCTGCACAGAATCCGGGGTGTGCAGCGTTGCCAGGACGAGATGGCCGGTCTCCGCAGCAGTCAGTGCTGTTTCGATGGTCTCCAGATTACGCATCTCACCGATCACGATGACGTCGGGATCCTGACGCAGCACATGGACGAGTGCGTCCCGAAAGGACCTGACGTCGGTCATGACTTCCTGCTGCACGACAATACTTCTCTGATTCTCATGCACGAATTCGATCGGGTCTTCGATGGTCACAATCTTGGAACGGCGCTGACGATTGATGCAGTCAATCATGTAGTTGAGTGTCGTCGTCTTTCCCATGCCGGTGGGACCAGTCACAAGGATCAGTCCGTTCGGCAGCCTTGTCAGTTCCTCAACGATCGGTGGCAGACGCAATTCATCTCGCGAGCGAACAGCGGTCTCGCAGAGTCGAATGGCCATTTCCGGACAGCCCGAATGGAAATAGACGCTGATGCGGAATCGACCGATGTCCGCCCAGTGTTTGGAAAAACACAACTGCCAGGTGCGTTCCAGTTGCTCTTTCTGCTGTTCATTCAGAGCGCCGTAGACAATGGCACTGAGTGATTCGGCGTCGAGCGGTTCGCCGTCAATTGGCCGGATTTCACCATTGATCCGCAGGACCGGAGCAATTTCGCGGATGAGGTGGACGTCGCTCGCGTGGAAATGCCGTGCGGCTTTCAGAATCTTTTCGAGCGACCACGACATTATCGACTCCCGAATGCCCGACGCCACAGTCTCTTGAACGACCAGCCGGCCTGATCGAGTTGCAGCAGTGACCGCGCCGCTTCGATATGTCCCGGACACAGGTCCATGCAGCGGTGAAAACTCCTGGCTGCGGCTGCTAGGCCGAGTTCTCGTTCAACTCGGCCCTGCACGAACCAGGCATAGTATCGATCGGGAGCGAGTTCCACCGCACGTCGCGATCGCGCGGCGGCACGGGAGGGCATGTCGAGATACAGGTAACTGCAGGCAATCTCGAGCGGAACGAGCCAGTCGGGATCAGCCTGCTGCGCTTTGTCAAAGCAGTGTCGATCGGTGTCCTGTCGCGCGGTCGCCATCAGTTCGCCGCGGACTTGCCAGCGATAGGCCGACTGGCCTGGCTGTTTCAGCGATCCGTCCGAAAGCGACAGAGCCTGAGTCATGTCTTCGATGCGGCCGAGCGCCTGTGCGCGACCTGCCAGCAGATCGCCGTTGCCAGGAAACAACTCGAGTGCCTTGCGGCTCCACAACTCGGCTTCAACATTCTCATCCAGAAACACCAGCATC
>JANNGQ010000296.1:0-7807 GCA_031403975.1 Planctomycetota bacterium | reverse complement strand
CCGTGGGCCGGTGCCAATTCGATTGACCTGACGACTCCGTTCATCGGTCTGCACTCGGCGGCAGCGGCCGGATTGGGTGGAGACCCCGATGAATCTGAAGGACTCGGACCGAACACAACTTTTTCGGTTGACGCACTTCCGTCCTATGAAGTCTTCTACAAAAGCCGGATGCAGTCCTTTGAGCTGAATCTGCTGTCGGAAGATTCCGAAGCGCTGTTTCAGTTCGGTATCGGCTATCGCAACCTGCAGCTGGATGAAACAGCCGGCGTTGCGTACTCCGGAACGTTTCGCGCGGAAGACGCGGTGGCTCCGAATAATGGACTTTCGCACATTGCTCTGACGACTGCCGGAGGACTCTCGTTTCTGGGAGGAACGGCAGACGGTTTCGAGGACGAGGTGGGCAACGCATCCGGGCTCCCCGATACTCTGACGCTGTTGAGTGAAGCCAGAACCACAAACGACCTGAACGGTATTCAGGGTGTCTTCAGAGAAGAAATCATGTACTGGCAGGGGTGGACGATCGACGGCATCGTTAAAGCCGGCATCTATCACAACAAGGCATCAGGCTCAGTATCGGAACGCATCAGCGGCACTGATCCGGCATTGGGGGGAGATTCCTCTGTTTACGGACGCAGTTTGACGGATTCCCAGAGCGCTCTGGCCTTTGTGGGCAGCGTGGGACTGCAGTCCGACTTCCCGCTCAGCAATCATTGGAGCATCGTGACCGGTTACGATGCGACCTTTGTCCATGGCGTCGCGATCGCTCCGAATCAATACAATGCAGTGACCAACGGAATCTACAATATCGACACGCACGGAAGAATTCTCGTGCATGGCGGTAACGCGGGTCTGCAGTTCAGTTATTAGCAGCAACCGGAATTGTCTGTACCGAACGCCGCTGCGGCATCATTCCCGGCGAGATCCCCGGTCCGGCGCGATCACCTTACGCGATCGGCGTCCGGTTGATTCGGCGAGCGCCTTTCTCATTCGGCTGCCGGCCGAGAGTTTTTCCGCCGCGCCTGAGAAGCGCCCTCCGTGGACAATGTCGGGTTCCCGGAAATCCAGCGACATGGCGTGCCGTGCGAAGGCCCGCTCGAACTCGCAGTCGCGGTTGTCGAACAGGGTATGCGTCGTTGGCTGCAGCGGCCGGATAAGACGACAGACGATGAACCGCGTGTTCATGGTTGCGAGCACTTTCGGGCGGTGCAAAGTGTGAATTCCCGAGGGCTTGACAGCGGCCGCCGACCGGCGCGACACTTTCCTGCGCATCATCGCGGATGGAAATCTGGTTCCCGGTTTGATCCTTCAGGAGCGTTCTCATGCATCGCCGAATGTTTTCCGGCCTCTGCTGCACGGCGTTGATCTTCACGACTGCGGCTGCTGGCGAATGGACTCAGTGGCGAGGCCCTCATCATAACAATGTCGCCGAGACAGGGCAGAGCGTTCCGGTTGAATGGAGCGAATCGAAGAACGTCGTGTGGAAGACGGAAGTTCCGGGTCGCGGACACTCAACTCCGATCGTGTTCGGCAAGATGGTCGTGCTGACCAGCGCCGAAGAGCGAGGGCAGAATCAGGCAGTGCTGGCATTCGACAGGACGACGGGGAAGCAGCTATGGCTGACGCCGATCAGCCAGGGCGGCTTTGCGAAGATTCATGACAAGAATACATATGCCTCTTCAACGCCGGCGACTGACGGGACTCACATCTATGCCACATTCTGCCATCACGAAAAGATCGAAGCCGTTGCGCTCAATCTGCAGGGAGCCGTGGTCTGGCGGACCGACGTCGGCACGTTTCGGCCAAGGCTGTATGAATACGGCTACGCATCATCTCCCACAATTCATGGAGACACTCTGATCATCAGCGCTGACTGCGATACCGGTGCCTGGTTGAAGGCGATTCATCTGAAGACCGGCGAGTTGGTCTGGGAACAGCCGCGCACCCAGATGTTGAACTGGTCGTCGCCGATTGTGGGGAAAGTTGCCGGCAGGGAGCAGTTGCTGCTGAGCGGCACGGAGAAAATCGCATCCTACGATCCGTCGTCCGGAAAGCCGGTCTGGGAAGCCCGCTGCCTGACAATGGCGACGTCCGGCACGGTTGTGTTTGAAGGTGACATCGTGTTCGGAAGCGGTGGATATCCGAAATCAGAAACGGTCGCAGTCAAGGCGGATGGCTCCGGCAAAGTGCTGTGGGCCAACAGCGTCAAATGCTACGAGCAGTCCATGCTTGTCCATGACGGCTATCTGTACGCCTTCAGCGACAGCGGGATAGCCTATTGCTGGAATGCTCTGACCGGCGAAGAGCAATGGAAACGTCGACTGGAGGGCCCGGAATCCGCATCACCGCTGCTGGTCGGCGACATGATCTTTGCCACCAATGAGGCGGGTACGACCTGGGTCTTCAAGGCCAGCCCTGAGAAATTTGAACAGGTGGCAAAGAACCAGCTTGGTGATTCGTCGTTTGCCTCCGCAGTCGCCGTCGACGGGCAGCTCTTTCTCCGCGTCGGCAAAGGCAGCGGAGCAGGGCGCAAAGAAACGCTGTACTGCATCGGAATGAAGTAGGAGCATTCATCTTCAAATGCCCGTCTCTCGCCCCGACATTTTACTCATCGGCGGTGGCGTCATCGGGCTGACGACCGCGCTGAAGCTGACCGAACGAGGCGTCTCGGTGACTCTGCTGGATCGGCAGGCAACCGGGCGCGAAGCGTCATGGGCGGGTGCCGGGATTCTGCCGCCAGGAATCCTTGCCAGGGCGTCTTCGCCCGAAGCGAGGCTGCGATCGTACAGCCATGAACTCTGGAGCGAGTTTTCAGATGAGCTGTATGACCGCACGGGTATTGACAACGGCTACCGCATCTGCGGCGCGCTGGAAGTCTGCACGCCGATTTGTTCGAAACATTTTGCAGAGCATCTGGCAAGATGGGCTGCAGAAGGCATTCGGATCCAAGTGCTGATGCGCGCAGAGGCAGAGCAACACGTTGCCGATCTGAATGAGGAACTCTCGAACTTCGCATTCCTTCCGGACTGCGCTCAGATCCGCAATCCCCGGCATGTTCAGGCGCTCAAAGCGGCGTGCCTGTTGCGTGGTGTTGAGGTCGTGGAACAGGCTGAGGGACTGACATTTGAGACAGATGGCGATCGGGTCAGCGAAGTCCGGATTCAGAGCCGCTCGTTTCAGTTCGACACGCTCTGTATCACCGCGGGAGCGTGGTCCGCCACGATCCTCCAGGCACTGCGAATCTTGATTCCTGTGAAACCGATTCGAGGCCAGATCGCACAATTGCAACTGCCCGTACAGCCCTTTTGCTGCATCATCGAAAACGGACGGCGCTACATCGTGCCTCGCCGAGACGGCTTGATTCTGGTCGGCTCAACGGAGGAAGATGCCGGTTTTGTGAAACAGAACACGACCGAGGGAATTGCCGGACTGCTGGAATTCGCCAAATCGCTTGTCCCATCGCTGGCTCAGGCCGAAGTGGTTCGCACCTGGGCGGGACTGCGACCGGGCACGCCGGATGAGTTACCGATGATCGGCGCGGTGCCGGGTTTCGTCAATCTGTTTCTGGGAGCCGGGCACTTCCGGGCGGGTCTGCAGATGTCGCCCGCGACCGGAACTATTCTTGCGGATCTGATGCTTGGTGAGACGCCGGCGATTTCACTGGATGGTCTCTCGGTCGACCGCTTCAGCATCCCAGCCGTCTGATCATTCGTCATGCTTGAGCCCTCCCCTGCAGCTGCGGCGGGTCAGTCGCCTGGCGTCGTTTCGAATGCAATGATAGTGTCAATCGACTGATGAAGTGATTGCTGCCCGTGTGGCCCCGTTGGAAAGTCTGATTGTGCGAGCCGTCATACAGCGAGTGTCCGAAGCCTCCGTCACCGTAGACGACCGGATCGTCGGCAGCATTCAAAAGGGTTTCCTCGTGCTTCTGGGAGTGGCCGAGGACGACACTCAGGACGACGTCGTCCAGATTGCCGGAAGAATTGCCGGTCTGAGGGTCTTCGAAGACGCAGAGGGAAAAATGAATCTCGCCCTTGCCGACGTCAACGGAGCTGTGTTACTGGTGAGCCAGTTCACGCTGTACGGCGATTGTCGCAAAGGTCGACGTCCGAGTTTCATAGCGGCTGCACGTCCGGAAAAGGCAAATGCTCTCTATCAAAGTGTGGCCGCTGAACTGAAAGGCCAGGGCCTGCCGGTCGAAACCGGTACGTTTCAGGCACACATGGACGTCCGACTTCTGAACGACGGCCCGGTTACGCTGTTGCTCGACAGCCGCAAGGCGTTCTGACACAGCCCTCACGCTCCGAGTGCGGAGCCTGTCAATGTAGCCCTCACGCTCCGCGTGAGGAGCCTTGAAGTGCTGGCGCGGCAACCAGGCGCGCACGTCGCCGCTCCCATGCCGCACTGAATCGTGCATTCCGACGCGGAACCGCTCTTTTCCTTAAAACCGCAGCCTCCCTATACTTTGACGCGCTTTGGCAAGCGGAATTGAGGCAGGGAAGGCGGAAATGAACTCGCACCAGATCGTCGACTTGATCGTACTCGCCGTGTTGCTTTATTGCGCGGTCAAAGGAGCGTCGCGCGGTTTGCTTTCACAGCTGGCATGGGTCGTTGCGCTGCTGTTGTGCTTCAAGTTTTCCGGGACTTTGGCACCTGCGATTGAGCCGATGATCGGCGTAGAGCCGCCGCTGCAGCAGTGGATTGCCATGCTGGCCGTCTATGTCGGGCTGTGCGGCGTATCGTTTGTCGCAGCGGGAATGCTCGGCAACTGGATGGAAAAAGCAAAGATCAAAGACTTTGACCGGCATCTCGGCGGACTCCTGGGTCTGGTCAAAGGCGTCATCATCTGCATGACCATCATGTATTTTGTAATCACGAGATCGAGCGACATGAGTCAGGTCGTCAGTAAGACGTACTCGGGATATGCCGCCGCCGTAATCCTGCACCATTCGCAGTATCTGGTCAGTCTGGTCCCTGAGGATCGAGTCAAGGATGTCAGCGAGGTCATCGACAAGTTCAATCAGAACCTGCAGCCGGGATCAGATGATCTGAACGGAGCGAAGCCGGCCGATCCTGGACTTTTTGGCGACAGCAATGCTCTGTTGAGCGAATCTGTGCCCGATGCGGCCGGCTTGATTCTGAACGACTTTCTGAGTGACTCGCCCGTCACAGATGAGCAGGATTCAAACGGGCAGGGCAGCGACATCTCCCCTGGTTCCCCGACAGCGACTCAGCTCAGCAGGACCGAAACGATCCTCCTGAACGAGATTGCAGGGTTCTATCCTCAGCGCAATGACATTATTTCCAGAGCCAGACAGTACTTTGCAGGTGTGCCCCGGGAAGTGCAGCGTCAGGTGCTCGATGACTGGCATGCAGATGCCATGGGACTGAATACGGATCCCGATCCGTCGACCGATGTGAACACAACTCTCGACCAGCGAATTCTGAGGCAGTTGCAGAAGTCCGGGATCTCGCTGAAAGGACTTGCGCCGGAGCTCCGCATCAGGCTGAGCAAGGCAGTTCCATGATCTCCCGCTGGCGGTCCGTTCTGCAACGCTCGGCCGATTCTGTGAAATGCCGACTGGCAGCCCAGGTCAATGGGGCAGTGAAAATGCCGCTGAATAACCAGCAGTTTTTGCCATTAACCTAACATAACGGACATTATCGGACGTTGGGTTTGGTTGTTTTGGGGGTGACTTCAACCGGTCACCTCCTACTGTACAACTCCGCCGGACTCGTGAAACACACCCATCCGGCGAAAGCGCTGATAGCGGCGTTCAAGCAGATCGGGGGTTGTGAGGCCGTCGAGTTTCTGGACGGCTTCCACCAGCCGGCTCTTGAGAGTCGTCGCCATCTTAAAATGGTCGCGGTGAGCACCCCCGAGTGGTTCGGGGATGACATCGTCAACGACGCCCAGCCGCAGCAGATCGCTGCTCGTGAAACGGAGTGCCGCGGCGGCTTTGTCAGCGTGTTTGGAGCTCTTCCAGAGAATTCCGGCACAGCCCTCCGGACTGATCACTGAATAATACGCGAACTCAAGCACTGCGACGTGGTCCCCGATGCCGATTCCGAGAGCACCGCCCGAACCGCCCTCGCCGATCACAACGCAGATGATCGGGACTTCAAGAGTGGACATATCCCGCAGATTCACCGCGATGTTATACGCCTGTCCCCGTTCTTCGGCTCCGACACCCGGATACGCCCCCGGCGTATCGATCAGACAGATAATCGGCAGTCCGAAACGACTGGCCATTTCCATCTTCTGCATGGCCTTCCGATAGCCTTCCGGATGAGCGCATCCGTAACAGCATTCGTTGCATTCTTTCAGATTGCGGCCTTTCTGATGGCCGACAAACATGATCTTGCGACCGGCGAGCCGGGCAAATCCAGTGACGATCGCCCGGTCGTCGCCAAATGCCTTGTCACCATGAAGCTCGACAAATTCGTCGAAGATCAGCTCCAGATAGTCCGGGGTCTGTGGCCGGTCCGGATGCCGGGACACCTGCACAATCTGCCAAGGGTCCAGTTTGGCGTACCGCTCGCGAGTCATCTGCGTCAGTTCGACCCGCATCCGCCGCATACTTTCCTTCGCAGCCGGCGTCGGATCATGCTGAGACTCCATTTTCAAAAGCCGTTCTTCCAGCTCATACAGCGGTTTTTCGAATGGTAGTTGGTGCAAGGCGGCCATGAATCAACTCAAAAAATCAGGTGGCGGCAGCATCTGCGCCAAGTGCGATCCGGTGATCGCCGTCGACATCCTGCCGAAAACGCGGATTTTAGCAGCCGACAGAGTGTTGTGCCACGACGATCCAAGTCGTGATTCCTATCGCGCCCACACAAAACAATGAACGTCTTCGCGACGCAATCACGGCCAAGGATGCTGAAACGCCGCACTACATGATGTCGGGCAATTCCGTCATGAATTCCAGATCCAGAGCTTCCTCAGGTTCGGATTGCAAAACCGGGATCCGGCGTTCTGGCGGCAGGGACGGTGTTTTCTGCGGCGGCTCCGTCTTCTTCTGTGGCGCCGGTGGAACTATGCCAGCAGGCACCGTCTGAGGAGGAACCGGCTGCAGTGCGGGCTGAACGGGAACTGCCTGCTGCGGCATCTGTTGCGGCATCTGCTGCGGCACCATCCCGGGCATCATCGGCTGACCCGGCATCTGCATCGGATATTGCTGCATGGGAGGCATCATGGGCTGCTGCATCATGGGCTGCTGCATCATCGGCTGCTGTGGCATCGGCTGCTGTGGCATCATCATGCCGGGAAACATCACGCCGGGCATTGTCCCTGCCGGCATTCCGTACGGCATCTGCGGCATCATGCCGGGCATTTGAGTCTGCGCAAACGGCGCAGCCGGAGCCGCATCTTTCTTAAGGGGCGTGACCTCGCCGATCGATGCCGTCAGGTTCCTGCCTTTCTTATGTTTTGCAGGGGCTGCCAGTCCGCGGGAGACTCGGTCGGCATCGGCCCGGCTGTCCAGACGCTTATCGACACTCAGACTTTCGTTCGCTTTCGCTTCCTTAGTCCGGCGATCATGCCGCTCCGCCGGATCCTCCAGAAAACACTTGGCGTTTCTGAACAGCGACATGACTTCGCGCATATCATTCGGTCTGTCTTTAGGCTTCTTGGACAGCAATCTGAGCACCAGTGAGTCCAGCTCCGGCGTCAGGTTAGGATTGGTAAAGGACGGCGGTTTGGGCGATTCACTGAGGTGTTTCGTCAGCAAATCGCTGGGGCTGAGACCAGCGAACGGCGGCGTTCCCGTGAGAAGTTCGTATAACGTGACGCCCAGACTGTAGATATCGG